>NZ_QUDX01000005.1:0-236668 GCF_003477715.1 Butyricicoccus sp. AF35-5AC | reverse complement strand
GCAGTAATGCATTGGGTAGGGGAGCGTCGTATGCGGGGCGAAGTCAGAGCGGAAGCACTGGTGGACTGCATACGAGTGAGAATGCCGGAATAAGTAGCGAGAATTATGTGAGAATCATAATGGCCGAAAATCTAAGGTTTCTTGGGGAAGGTTCGTCCGCCCAAGGTTAGTCGGGAGCTAAGCTCAGGCCGAAAGGCGTAGGCGATGCACATACGGTAGAAATTCCGTAACCACCGAACATTTAAGCTAGAGGGACGCTTTCTTTAAGTCTATCCCGGGCGATGGTTGCCCCGGGCGTAAGGGACCGAAATATAGTAGGGAAGTAGATGGCGAGAGAGACGAGAAAAGCTCTAGTGTATACTAAGGTGCCCGTACCGCAAACCGACACAGGTAGATGGGATGAGTATTCTAAGGCCAACGGGAGAAGGGTTGTTAAGGAACTCGGCAAATTGGCCCCGTAACTTCGGGATAAGGGGCGCCTGCGAGAGCAGGCCGCAGTGAAAAGGCCCAAGCGACTGTTTAGCAAAAACACAGCTCTCTGCTAAATCGAAAGATGACGTATAGGGGGTGACGCCTGCCCGGTGCTGGAAGGTTAAGGGGAGTGCTTAGCGCAAGCGAAGGTGCGAACTTAAGCCCCAGTAAACGGCGGCCGTAACTATAACGGTCCTAAGGTAGCGAAATTCCTTGTCAGGTAAGTTCTGACCCGCACGAATGGCGTAACGATTTGGGCACTGTCTCAACAGCCCGCCCGGCGAAATTGTAGTACCGGTGAAGATGCCGGTTTCCCGCAACTAGACGGAAAGACCCCATGGAGCTTCACTGTAGCTTGATATTGGATCTCGGTATTCCATGTACAGGATAGGTGGGAGGCTAGGAAGCGAGCGCGCCAGCGTTCGTGGAGCCAACCTTGGGATACCACTCTTGGGATATTGGGATTCTAACCTGCGACCATGAATCTGGTCGGGGGACACTGTCAGGTGGGCAGTTTGACTGGGGCGGTCGCCTCCAAAAGAGTAACGGAGGCGCTCAAAGGTTCGTTCAGCACGGATGGAAATCGTGCACTGAGTGTAAACGCATAAACGAGCCTAACTGCGAGAATGACGGTTCGAGCAGTAACGAAAGTTGGAGTTAGTGATCCGGCGGTATGTGAATGGAAATGCCGTCGCTCAACGGATAAAAGCTACCCTGGGGATAACAGGCTGATCTCCCCCAAGAGTCCACATCGACGGGGAGGTTTGGCACCTCGATGTCGGCTCATCGCATCCTGGGGCTGAATTCGGTCCCAAGGGTTTGGCTGTTCGCCAATTAAAGCGGTACGCGAGCTGGGTTCAGAACGTCGTGAGACAGTTCGGTCCCTATCTGTTGCGGGCGCAGGAATATTGAGAGGAGCTGTCCTTAGTACGAGAGGACCGGGATGGACGTACCGCTGGTGCACCAGTTGTTCTGCCAAGGGCATAGCTGGGTAGCTAAGTACGGACGAGATAAACGCTGAAGGCATCTAAGCGTGAAACTCCCCTCGAGATAAGTGTTCCCATCCTTCGGGAGTAAGGCCCCTTGTAGACTACAAGGTTGATAGGTCAGGAGTGGAAGTGCAGTAATGTATGGAGCGGACTGATACTAATAGGCCGAGGGCTTGACCTTAAATGTTAGGTAACCTCGAAGAAATAGCTTGCGAGTAGGATTGTTCAGTTTTGAGGGTGTAAAGACCTTCTAAAAAGTTTTCTGAGAGAGAAAACAGCGAAGAAGATAGCGCGTGAGCGCAGGTAAAGCTTCTTTTGCATACTTTTCTTCTCGAAGAAAAGTATGCACCATTAGCTCAGTTGGTAGAGCAACTGACTCTTAATCAGTGGGTCCACGGTTCGAGCCCGTGATGGTGTACCACGAAACCCGAGTTTTTTAACGAAAGCCCGGGTTTTTGTTATGTCTCAATTTAATTTTACACCGTTGCCTCTTCTTTCCTCGCGCCTGTTTATTAAAAGCAGTAATCCGGCTGTCGTATGACGATTGACAAGCCGCACTCTCCGGGGTATGATAAGCACAAGGCAGGATAACCATTTACGGAATTGCACAGGGAGGGAATGCAATGCTGTTCAAAACAGAGCTTACCGAAGTTTTCACCATGGCGGAGATGGACAAAATCGTTAAGACACTCAGCGCGAAAGGCATAGATGCGGCCACGAAAACTGTCGATCTGATGAGCGGCGGATTGTTCGAAAACCGGCGTTCGTCCGGCACGTTCGGCATGAATGCCGAGGCGAGAGTCGTTTACAAAATCTACGTTAAACGTGCGGATTTGGAGTTTGCAAAGAGCGTTCTTGCGACAATCTGATCGCAAAGAAGGGAATGAAGTAAAATTCATTCCCTTTTTCTATGCCTACTTTACCGATTCATCAAAATGTGATAAAATAGAAGCCAAACAGAAAATTTAGTTTCTATTCCGAGCGGATTTTCCGCTTTTGGTTTGGGTTGATGGAGGCTGCACTATGATAAAGTTCCGAATGCCGCTGCTGGCGGTGCGTGATGTGGAGATTTCAAAGAAATTTTACCATGATCTGTTCGATCAGGAGGTTGTGCTGGATTTAGGCGGAAACGTGACGTTTTCCGGCGGCTTTTCCGTTCAGCAGGATTTTGACAGGCTGACCGGCGTGCCCAAATCCACGATCCTGCACCAGTCGCACAACATGGAGCTTTACTTTGAAGTGGACGACTTTGACGCGTTCACGGAAAAGCTGCGCAGACACCTGGACGTGGAACTGGTGCATCCGCCGATGACGCATGCGTGGCAGCAGCGTGTGGTGCGCCTGTACGACCCGGACTGGCATATGATCGAGGTCGGTGAGTCCATGGAGCACATCGCACTTCGCCTGCTGGACGAGGGCCGTTCCGTGGAGGAAACCGCCGCTCTCATCCATCACCCGACTGATTTTGTGGAGCAATGCAGAAAGGGTTTGAAATAGATATGTTCGGTTATGAACCGGAATTCGTCGTGTGCGGCGATGCCCGGATTGCTTATTACGATGTCGGCCGAGGAAAGCCGCTTGTGCTGCTGCACGGCAACGGCGAGGACAGCTCGTACTGGAACGCCCAGATACCCGAGCTGACCCGCTTTTACCGCGTTATTGCGGTGGACAGCCGCGGGCACGGCGCCTCCGGGAGCGGCGGGCACGGCCTGTCGTTTGAAATGATGGCGGAGGATCTCAAAACCGTACTGGACACGCTCGGCGTGAAAAAAGCGCACTTCCTCGGCTTTTCGGACGGCGGCAATCTGGCGATCAAATTCGCACTGACGCACCCGGAATATATAGATAAACTCATCCTCAACGCGGCCAATGTGGAGATGTTCAGCGGCGTCAAGCCGCAGGTGCAGCTGCCCGTTATGGCAGGCTACGGTGTTGCTGCGGCGCTGAGCCATTTCAGCAAAAAGGCGGCGCGCCGAAGGGATGTGCTCGGACTGATGGTGCACCCGTACGGGGTGACGATGAACGATCTGGAGCGGCTGACCATGCCGACCCTCATCATCGTCGGCGAGCACGATGCAATACGCGAAAAGCAGACAAAGGAGATGGCCTCGCACATTCCCCACTGTGAAGTGGAGGTTTTCCGCGACGGTGACCACTTTGTTGCAGCAAAGCAGCCGTCCCGCTTCAACCGGACGGTTATAGAATTTTTACTTGGGAGATAATCAGCATGAAATTCATCAAAGCGGGAGAAATCGCAGACAGCAATATTTTCAACAAGCTCGACGAGCGCAAGAAGTCGCTCCTCGAAGGCGGCATGGACGTCATCAATCTGTCCATCGGCACGCCGGATTTTCAGCCGGGAAAGCATGTGATGGAGGCCGTCAGCCGCGCTGCACTCGACCCGGATATGTACAAGTATTCGCTGAACGAAACGCGCGAGCTGCTCGACGCCGTAGAAAACTGGTACAAGCGCCGCTATGACGTCACGCTTGCCGACGACGAGATCATGGCTGTGTGCGGCTCGCAGGAGGGCATTGCACACGTTGGCTTTGCTTTCGCCGGCCCGAACGACCTGATCCTTGCACCGGACCCGGGCTACCCGATCTTCTCGTTCGGCCCAATGATGACCGGCGCAACGGTCGGTCTGTACCCGCTGTACGCCGAGAAAAACTGGCAGCTGGACTTTAACGATATCCCGGAGGACGTGGCAGAGCGTGCAAAGGCGATCGTTGTTTCCTATCCGAACAACCCGACCACCGCCGTTGCCGATCGCAGGTTCTACGAAAAGCTGGTCCTTTGGGCGCGTGAGCACAACATCATTGTTCTGCACGACAACGCGTATTCCGACATTATGCTGAACGGGGAAAAGGGTCTGTCCTTCCTGTCCATTCCGGGCGCGAAGGAGGTCGGCATTGAGTTCAACTCGCTGTCCAAGACCTACAACCTGACCGGCATGCGCGTGTCCTTCGCACTCGGCAACCGCGAGGTCATCAGCCGTTTCCGCGCGTTTCGCTCGCAGATCGACTACGGCATGTTCTACCCGATCATGGCGGGTGCGGCTGCCGCGCTCAATGGTCCGCAGGATGTGGTAGAGAGCAACCGCACCGGCTACATGGCGCGCCGCGACGCGCTGTGCGGCGGTCTGCGCTCGATCGGCTGGAACGTGCCGGATGCACAGGGCACCATGTTCGTCTGGGCGAAGATTCCGGAGCGCTTTGCGTCCTCGGTGGACTTCGCCATTGAGCTGATGGAAAAGACCGGCGTTATCGTGGTTCCGGGCAGCGCCTTCGGTGCGCAGGGTGAAGGCTACGTCCGCATGGCGCTTGTCGTTCCGCCCGAGCGCATGGCAGAGGCGGTTCGCCGCATTGACGAGAGCGGTATTGTAAAGGAGTGAGTTTCTGTTATGCAGATCGACCATATTGCACTGTACACGCGTGATTTAGAGCGTCTGTGTGAATTTTACACCAAATATTTTGACGGTACGGCGGGCAAGCTGTATCAGAATGAGGAGACCGGCACGCAGGCGTGCTTTGTGTCCTTCGCTGACGGCGCACGGCTTGAAATTGTGACCCGTCCGCAGTTTGAGGATGCCGAGCACTCGCGTCTGTGGACCGGCTGGGCGCATACGTCGTTCAAGGCGGGCACTCGCGAGAACGTGGACGCGCTGACCGAGCAGATGCGCTCGGAGGGCTATGAGATCACGGATGGCCCTGTTGTCGGCAAGGATGGCTGCTACGGCAGTTTTGTGCTCGACCCGGACGGCAATACCGTCCGCATCGTAGCGTGAAGGAGAACGCAAATGAAGCTGATTTCATGGAATGTAAACGGCCTGCGTGCGTGCATGGGCAAGGGTTTCCTTGATTTCGTCGCCGCCGAGCAGCCGGATATGCTGTGCCTGCAGGAGACCAAAATGCAGCCGGGACAGGCTGATGTGCCGCTTGAGGGCGGCTACCGCGAATACTGGAACTCGGCAGAGAAGAAGGGGTACTCCGGCGTGGCGCTGTTTACCAAGACCGAGCCGCAGAGCGTCGCCTATGGTCTTGGTATTGAGGAGCACGACCACGAGGGTCGTGTCATCACCGCCGACTACGGCGAATTCTACCTCGTTACCGTGTATACGCCCAACTCGCAGAATGAGCTGAAGCGTCTGGATTACCGCATGACGTGGGAGGATGCCTTCCGCGAGTATCTGGTAAAGCTGGATGCGGAGAAGCCGGTCATCGTGTGCGGCGATATGAATGTCGCGCATGAGGAAATTGACCTCAAGAACCCCAAGACCAACCGCAAGAACGCAGGCTTCACCGACGAGGAGCGCGGCAAGATGACCGAATTGCTCGCCGCAGGCTTTACGGATACGTTCCGCCATTTTAACCCCACGCTCGAGGGCGTGTATTCGTGGTGGAGCTACCGTTTCCACGCCAGAGAGAAGAACGCAGGCTGGCGTATCGACTATTTCCTCGTGTCCAATCGCTTTGCCCAGCGGGTTAAGGACGCGCGCATCCTGACCGACGTGTTCGGTTCGGATCATTGTCCGGTGCTGATCGAAATTGAATAAGGACGAGTATGCCTTTCTGCCGGAGGCGTTTTTCGACGGCGTGCAGGAGCGGGAGGACGAGGAGGTGCTCGACCCGTACTTTCGGCCGGATGCCGTATCCGAGGACGAGGAACCCGAGCCGGATATGAGCTGGCTGCCGGAAACGCCGACCGAGCCGTGTCCGTGCTGCGGCGCAGAGATCCCCGAGAATCCTTCCTGGGGTTATATCTGCCCGATGTGCGGCTGGGAGATTGATTACGATGTCGAAGGTGAGCCGGATAAGCCGAGCGACCAGAATCATGGGCTGTCGCTCACCGAGGCCCGGTGGAATTTTCATTCGTTCGGTACGGTCGCACCGTGGAAGATAATTGAGAATGGATAATGGAAGATGGAGAATGAACCTCAGGGTAGGTCGTTCTCCATTTTTTTATTCAGAGAAATAAATTCACTCTCTCCATCAGAACCGTCAAATCAGGATCAGTCAGTCATTTTCCATTCTCAATTTTGTTCTGCTCTGCTGTTCTCTCCTGTACTATCTACTCTTTTCTTCTCTGCTCTGGTCTGCTCTACTGTACTGTTCTCTGCTCTTCTGTACTCTTCTCTGCTCTGTGGATTTTCCGTACGATAAATCCCGTTCACTGTGTACTTTCTCGCCAAGAAATAGCGATTTCTCGCCAAGAAATCCGGAATACTGGAAGAACACACCAGATTCCGCCGATTACTAACGCCTAATTACTAATTAAGGAAACCTCCTCACTCCTAACTCCTGCCTGACTGCATAATTGCGTTCCGCCGCACATAGGCTATGCTGAAAGGGTGAGTGGATGTGCGGAAATTAATCTGTGCCGCCTTGCTCAGCGGTCTGTTTACGGTGCAGGCGGCGGCGCTGCCCGAAATGGGCGCGCTCTACGCGAAATCGGCGGCACTATATGCGGCAAACGGGCAGGAGCTTTACGTCTATAACGCCGACGAGCAGCTGCAGCCTGCGTCGGTGACAAAGATCATGACCATGTTGCTGGCGATGGAGGCGTTCGAGCGCGGCGAGGTGACACTGGACACCATGATAACCGGCAGTGAGTACGCCTGCTCGATGGGCGGCACGCAGATCTGGCTGGAGCCGGGCGAGCAGCTGACACTGGATGAAATGCTCAAGGCGATTGCGGTCGGTTCAGCGAATGACTGTGCGGTTGCGGTAGCGGAGCATCTGGCGGGCACAGAGGCCGCCTTTGTCGAACGGATGAACACGCGCGCACGCGAACTCGGCTGCACGAACACAACGTTCGTCAACGCCAACGGACTGGACGGCGAAGGTCAAAAGACGCTGACCTCGGCACGCGATCTTGCGCTTATTTCCTGCGAGCTGCTGCGCCACCCGAAAATACTGGAGTACACCGGCATCTGGATGGACACCGTGCGCGGCGGCAAATTCGGTCTGGCGAACACGAACAAGATGCTCAAAAGCTATCAGGGTCTGACCGGTCTCAAAACCGGCTACATCCGCGAGGCCGGCTTCTGCATTTCTGCAAGTGCCGAGCGGGACGGACTGAGCCTTGTAGCGGTCGTGATGGCGGCGCCCACCAAGGAGAACCGCACAGCGGACGCGACCGCGCTGCTCAATTACGGCTTTGCCAACTTCACGGCGTACACGCCTGCGGCTGACGATCTGGCACCCATTCCGGTGACGCTCGGCACCGCGGAGACCGTGCAGCCGGTGCTCGAGGGCAGTGATTCGTTCGTGATCGAAAAGACGAAAGCAGGGGATATGCAGACCGCGTTCGACCTGCCGGAGACGCTCACCGCGCCGATACAGGCCGGTCAGCGGTTGGGCGAAATGACGGTATCCGCCGGCGGAGAGACGGTTTTGACCGTTCCCATCATCGCCCAAGCCGGTGTGGACGCGCTCGGACTGCCTGAGCTGCTTATTTCCTTTGTGCGCGGCCTTGCAGGAAATGTTGTAAAAGATGAAAAATAACGTCAAAATCCGGCGTTTTCCGAACAAAATTGGAAAGGCTGAGAAAATTACCATACAAAATGACGGAAAGTTTGCAATTCGGACTTGTGATTTTGGCTAAACTATGGTACACTAATAGCAACCTCAAAGGTTGGGAGGATAAAAACTATGGTAAAACTTATTATTGGCGGTACCGGTTCCGGTAAGACCAAGGAGCTTATTGATCAGGTCAACGCTGCAGTAAAAGAAGAAAAGGGCAGTGTCGTTTGCATTTCCCGCGGCAACAAGCTGACTTTCGATATCTCGCATGACGCGCGTCTGATCGACGCAGCGGATTATCCGGTTAGCGACATCGCAAGCCTGCTCGGCTTTGTCGGCGGTCTGCATGCCGGCAACTACGATATCACCCGTGTCTTCATCGACGGTCTGTACAAGATCATCGGCGGCAAGGACGCAGCCAAGGCTGAGGAGTTCCTCGTCGCTCTGGACGCATTCTCTTCCAAGCACAGCGTAAACTTCACCGTTTCGCTCAGCGAGGAGCCGGAGTCTGCTACCGAAGGCATGAAGCGTTTCCTGTAATCCTTAAACGGAAATACATATCGCAAGCACAAAAAAGCAACGATGAAAGTCGTTGCTTTTTTCTTTTGCCCGCAGCCGGGCTGGTAAGAAAAAAACAATGGGGAATGCTGCGTCTTTTTCCCTTTGTGATAAAAAAGACAATCTGGCATTTTACATATACTTAATAAGAATAATTTGTGCAGAATGTATGATACGACACAAAGTCACAAAAAATATTTAGCTTTTCTGAGCAAAAGTATTTTACTTTTTGGGCAAGTTGTTTATAATAAGTAATATAGCGTGCCGAGAGAGCACGCTGCATTTTGTACAATGTTGCTATGGCGTTCATGAAGGGGGAATGCGATTGCAAAGAGGGAAAGAAGGCTTTAGTGTGCTGCGCTACCTGATCTATTTTTCTCAGGTAGGCTTCACAGTGATCACACCGCCGGTGCTTTGCTGCTTCGGAGCGATATGGCTCCGCAACCGGTTCGGTTGGGGCAACGGTGTGGTGATTATCGGAATCCTGCTCGGTATCGCGGTTGCAGCCTGCAGCCTGCGTGACTTTCTGCGATTTACCGAGCGCAAAGCCAGAGAAAGCGCAGAGAAAGAAAAGGAGCTGTGACGGAAATGCACATCGTTTATGAGGAAACGAAGCGCATGCTGCGCGGCATGCTCCCGTTGGCGCTGGTGACCTTCGGTGTGTTCGCTCTTTGCGGACAGGGTATCGCTCGGTCCGGCGCAAGCGTTCTGCTCGGTACGGCGTTCGCGCTGCTGCTGTTCTATATGATCGGCAGGAGCACGGTAAGGGCAACCGCCTTTCCGCCGGCACAGGGCATTCGCATTACGCGGCGCGGCTATGTAGTTCGCTACATGCTCACGGCGGTGTTCGTTATCGCGGCGATCAAGCTGCCGTATCTGAACGCAGCTGCAGCGGTCATTCCGCTGTTTTTCACCAAGGCGCTGCTCCTCTGGCGCCACGCAGTTCAGCGGAAAGGAGGTTAAACGGTTGAACGTCGAAATAAACGGTCCTAAAATACTGGGTTATTTGTTCGGCAATACCAATCTGCCGATCACGGAGACCATGAGAAACTCATGGATCATCATGGCGTTTATCCTGTTCCTGTGTATCTTTTTAACACACCGCATGCAGAAGATCCCAAAAGGCAAGCAGGCACTGGCCGAAAAGGCGGTGCTGATGATCGACGGTCTGGTCGAAAGCACGATGGGTGAAGGCTGTCAGGCTTTCTCGCCGTACATTATGACGCTGATGATGAGCTCGCTGTTCGGTTCACTGGCCAGCCTGTTCTGGATGCGCTCTACCACGGCAGACCTGAACACCACGCTCGGCTGGGCGCTCATCACGTTCGTGCTGATCACGTTCAATAAGATCAAGTACGGCGGCATCAAGGGCTACCTCAAAGGTTTCCTCGAGCCGATCTTCGTCATGGCGCCGCTTAACGTGCTCAGCGAGATCGCAACGCCGGTCTCCATGTCGTTCCGTCACTTCGGCAACATGGCAGGCGGCCTTGTCATCACTACGCTGATCATGGGCGCACTCAAGGTGCTGTCTAATGCGGTATTGGGTTTCCTGCCCGATAATATCGCGCTGCTGCAGATCGGTCTGCCCGGTGTGCTGTCGCTGTATTTTGACTGCTTCACGGCCTGCATGCAGGCGTTCATCTTCAGTATGCTCACCATGGCTTATGTGGGTGACGCAAGAAACAGCTGACGTGAAGAAAAAACAAATTCCAATTTCGTTATCTGAATTAGGAGGAAGAAAAGTATGGATCCCAAAGCATTCGTAGCAGGTATGTCCGCTCTTGGTGCAGGTATGGCAATGATCGCCGGCCTTGGCCCTGGTATCGGCGAGGGTTATGCCGCCGGTCAGGCGTGCTCCGCAATCGGCCGTCAGCCGGAGGCGCAGGGCGATATCACCCGTACCATGATCCTTGGTATCGCAATGGCAGAGTCCACCGGTATTTACGCGCTGGTTATCGCGCTGATCCTGCTGTTTGCCAATCCGTTTGTTAGTCAGTTTTAAGGGAAGCGTCAATATCCCAACTGGGTTTGCCAGTTGAAATATTGCCTCTTTATAGACCGCGCGTATTGAGCGGTCTATGATTGAAAAGACGAAACGGATTCTTCCG
The DNA here is from genome assembly GCF_003477715.1 of Butyricicoccus sp. AF35-5AC. NCBI lineage: Bacteria > Bacillati > Bacillota > Clostridia > Eubacteriales > Butyricicoccaceae > Butyricicoccus > Butyricicoccus sp. AF35-5AC. The sequence continues at coordinate 226,018 of NZ_QUDX01000005.1, read as the reverse complement.
TTTGGGAAGGAGGTAAACCAGTGACAGCAGCATTATATGAAGCGTTCGTTAGCATCGGCTGGTGGGAGATCCTCGTGACGATGTGCAACACGCTCATCACGTTCCTGATCATCAAGAAGTTTCTGTACAAGCCGGTGCGCAAGATGCTCGCTGCTCGCAGCGAGGAGGTACAGTCCATGTACTCCAACGCCGAGAAGGCGCAGAGCGAGGCCGAGCAGATGCGCAGCGAATACACCGAGCGTCTGTCCAAGGCGAAGGAGGAGGCTGCCGAGATCGTCGGCTCCGCTACCCGACGTGCGGCAGAGCGCAGCGATGAGATCCTGCGCGAGTCCTCGCAGCAGGCATCCGCTATGGTCAAGAAGGCCGAGCGCGTCATTGAGCAGGAGCGCATCAAGGCGCACAAGGAACTCAAGGATGAGGTTGCGGATCTGTCCGTGATGATCGCCTCCAAGATCGTGGAGCGCGATGTAAAGCCGGAGGATCACGAACGCTTTATCGAAGACTTTATTGACAAGGTGGGGTGAGCAAACATGGCGGATATGGTAAGCGAGCGCTACGCACTGAGCCTTTACGAGGTCGCGCAGGACGAGAAGCAGGAAAAGCTGTATCTCGATCAGCTGACCGAGGTGTGCGCGGCGTTTGACAGCGAACCGGATTTCCTCAAAATGCTCACAACGCCCTCTATCGCGGCGGAGGACAAGCAAAAGGTCCTCAAAACCGTGTTCGAGGGACGTATCGAGCCTTTTCTGCTCAATTTCCTGATGCTCGTAACGGATAAGGGCCGCATCGGCCTTATCCACGAGATGTGTCAGGCATATAAGGAGCAGTATTATTTTGAAAACGGCATCGTAGAGGTGCTGGCGGTCACGGCGGTGCCGATGAGTGCGGCGCTGACCGACAAGCTGCGCGGCAAGATGGAACAGGTTACGGGTAAAAAGGTAGAGCTGAAATGCTCGGTCGATCCGAGTATTATGGGCGGCATCGTTGTTAAGGTGAACAACGAGCAGTTCGATACCAGCCTGCGCACCCGTCTGGAAGAGCTTGCAGCACGGTTGACCGGTACACAGGAAAGCAGGTGATTTTTATGGAATTGCGCTCCGAAGAGATCAGCAGCATTATCAAGGAGCAGATCACGCATTATCAGAGCCAGATCAAGCTGACCGACGTAGGTACTGTCGTTACCGTCGGTGACGGTATCGCGCATATCCATGGCCTTGAAAACTGCATGGCAGGCGAGCTGCTCGAATTCCCGGGCGGCGTGCAGGGCATGGCGCAGAACCTGGAGGAAGAACTGGTCGGCGCGGTTATCCTCGGCTCGGACCAGAATATCCGCGAGGGTGACACGGTAAAGCGCACCAAGCGAATCGTAGAGGTCCCGGTCGGTGAAGCCATGCTGGGCCGCGTTGTTGACGCACTCGGCAAGCCGATCGACGGCAAGGGCGCTATCGAGACCAAGGAGAGCCGTCCGATCGAAATGCCCGCACCGGGCATCATCGAGCGTGCACCCGTTAATGTGCCGCTCCAGACCGGTATCAAGGCGATTGACTCCATGATCCCGATCGGCCGCGGTCAGCGTGAGCTGATCATCGGTGACCGTCAGACCGGCAAGACCGCGATCTGTCTGGACACCATCATCAATCAGAAGGGCACAGGCGTTATTTGTATCTATGTAGCAATCGGTCAGAAGCGTTCGACCGTTGCACAGGTTGCAGAAACGCTCGCGGCCAACGGCGCGATGGACTATACCTGCATCGTAGCCGCAACCGCATCCGAGTCTGCACCGCTGCAGTACATTGCACCGTACGCGGGCTGCTCGATCGGTGAATTCTTCATGCACAAGGGCAAGGACGTTCTGGTCATTTACGACGATCTGTCCAAGCACGCGGTAGCTTACCGTGCACTTTCCCTTCTGCTTCACCGTCCGCCAGGACGTGAGGCGTACCCCGGCGACGTATTCTATCTGCACTCCCGTCTGCTCGAGCGTGCAGCGAACATCCAGAACGGCGGCAGCCTGACCGCACTCCCGATCATCGAGACGCAGGCAGGCGACGTTTCGGCGTATATCCCGACCAACGTAATCTCCATTACCGACGGTCAGATCTTCCTCGAGACCGAGCTGTTCAACTCCGGTATCCGTCCGGCGGTAAACCCGGGTATTTCGGTATCCCGCGTCGGCGGCAACGCGCAGATCAAGGCGATGAAGAAGGTTGCCGGTACGCTCAAGCTGGCGTACTCGCAGTTCCGTGAGCTGCAGGCGTTCTCGCAGTTCGGCTCCGACCTGGACGCGGACACCAAGAAGCGTCTGGAACAGGGCGCGCGCATCGTAGAGGTGCTCAAGCAGCCGCAGAACAGCCCGATTCCGGTCGAAAAGCAGGTTATCATCATCTATGCCGTTGTTTCGGGCGCACTGCTCGATATTCCGGCAAATCAGATCGGCGAGTTCGAGAAGGAGCTGTTCTCCTTCGTGGACAGCGTTTACGGCGACATTCCGGAGTCCATCCGCACCACCGGCAAGCTGGAGGACGATGTGAAGGAAAAGCTGACAAAGGCAATCGAGGAATGCAAGAGCAAGTTCCTTTCCGAGCACTAACGCGAAAGGGAGGGACTGAAAATGGCTTCCGGAAATATGAAGGACATCAAGCGCCGTATCAAATCGGTGCAGTCCACCATGCAGATCACCAAGGCGATGGAGCTGGTTGCGTCCTCCAAGATGCGCCGCGCGAAGGAGCGTGCCCTCGGGGCCCGTCCGTACTTTAACGCGCTGTATCAGACCATCACCCGCCTTGCGGGCGCGACCCGCGGCAGCGAATCGGTTTATACCAGACCGCGTGAGGTCAAGAACAGCCTGTACATCGTCATCGCGGGCGACCGCGGACTGGCAGGCGGCTACAACGCCAACCTGTTCAAGCTCGCCGCTGCCGAGATGCAGGGCAAGCAGGCACAGGTCATCACCATCGGCAAAAAGGCGCAGGAGCATTACGCAAAGCGTCCGGTAACGGTGGCGGCGGACTATCCCGGCATTGCCGAGACCATGCGCATCAGTGATACGCATCCCATCGTGGAGGACATGCTGAAGCTGTTCCGCGAGGGCAGGGTGGACGAGGTTTTCCTGTGCTACACGGAGTTTATCTCCCCTCTGCAGCAGGAGCCGAAGTGCCTCAAGCTGCTGCCTGCGCACTTTGACGCGGCAGACAAGCAGCCGGCAGGCGCCCATGTTCTGACCGAATACGATCCCTCGCCGGAGAGCGTGTTTGATGCAGTCATTCCGGAGTATCTGTACGGCGTGCTGTACGGCGCGGTAGTCGAAAGCTACTGCTCCGAGCAGTCCGCGCGCCGCATGGCAATGGAGGCTGCGTCCGATAACGCGGGCGAGATGATCGAAAATCTGAATCTGTCCTACAACCGTGCGCGTCAGGCAGCGATCACACAGGAAATTACGGAGATCGTAGCCGGCTCGGGCGAGGTAGGAGCTTAAAATAAGTTAGGAGGTAGGAGTGCTGCGGCATGCTTTATTCGCAGCAGACTCGATAAACCAAAGGGAAACTCCACACTCCTAACTCCTCACTGAATTAAGGGAGTTTTGCCAATGAGTGAGCAGAATATTGGCACCGTTGTCCAGATTACCGGACCGGTGCTTGACATTAAATTTGCCGCTGACGCGCTTCCGAAGCTGCTGAATGCTATTACGATCGACAACCACGGTCAGATCATCACGGTCGAGGTTGCGCAGCACATCGGTCAGGATACCGTGCGCTGCATCGCAATGGAATCCACCGACGGCTTGGTGCGCGGCATGAAGGCAGTCGATACCGGCAGCCCGATCACGGTGCCGGTAGGCGACAAGAACCTCGGACGTATCTTCAACCTGCTCGGTCAGCCGGTGGACAACAAGCCGGCGGTCGAGGGCGAGGAGCGCTGGCCGATCCATCGTCCGGCGCCGTCCTACGAGGAGCAGCAGTCCACGACCGAGATCCTTGAGACCGGCATCAAGGTCGTTGACCTGATCGCGCCGTTCGCCAAGGGCGGCAAGATCGGTCTGTTCGGCGGCGCAGGCGTCGGCAAGACCGTTATCATCATGGAGCTGATCAACAACATCGCAAAGCAGCACGGCGGTATTTCGGTATTCACCGGTGTCGGTGAGCGTACCCGTGAGGGCAACGACCTGTACAACGAGATGCAGGAATCCGGCGTTATCAACAAGACTGCGCTGGTTTACGGCCAGATGAACGAGCCGCCCGGAGCGCGTATGCGCGTTGCACTTTCCGGTCTGACCATGGCGGAGTATTTCCGCGATGTCGAGGGTCAGGACGTGCTGTTGTTCATCGACAACATCTTCCGCTTCACGCAGGCCGGCTCGGAGGTATCCGCGCTGCTCGGCCGTATGCCGTCTGCCGTAGGCTATCAGCCGACGCTGGCAACCGAGATGGGCGCGCTGCAGGAGCGAATCACCTCGACGAAGAAGGGCTCGATCACGTCCGTACAGGCTGTTTATGTGCCTGCCGATGACCTGACCGACCCGGCTCCGGCTACCACGTTCTCGCATCTGGATGCAAAGGTCGTTCTGTCGCGTGATATCGCATCCATGGGTATTTACCCGGCGGTTGATCCGCTGGATTCGTCCTCGCGTATCCTGTCGGCGGACGTTGTCGGCAAGGAGCATTACGAGGTTGCCCGTGCGGTGCAGTCCATTCTGCAGAAGTACAAGGACCTGCAGGATATCATCGCCATCCTCGGCATGGATGAGCTGTCCGACGAGGACAAGCTGACCGTTGCCCGTGCCCGTAAGATCCAGAACTTCCTCTCGCAGCCGTTCCATGTTGCAGAGCAGTTCACCGGTATGGCGGGCAAGTACGTGCCGGTCGCTGAGACCATCCGCGGCTTCAAGGAGATTCTTGAGGGCAAGCATGACGATCTGCCTGAGTCGGCGTTCCTGTTTGCCGGCACGATCGACGAGGTAGTGGAGAAGGCTAAGAAGGGGGCATAATATGGCTACCTTTCATCTCAAGGTGCTCACGGTCGATAAGCAGTTTTTCGACGGTGAAGTGGACCGTATCGTGGTTCGCACCTCACAGGGCGATGTCGGCATCCTGCCGAACCATGTGCCGTATGTTGCGGCGCTCGGCACCGGTGGCCTGACCATCATCCGGAACGGCGAACGCCGTGTAGCGGCGGTTTCGGGCGGTTTTGTGGATGTTTCGGCAGAGCAGACGGTCGTGCTGGCGCGTACCTGCGAGTGGGCCGACGAAATCGACGTTGCCCGTGCCCGTGAGGCCGCAGACCGTGCGAAAGCGATTCTGCAGAAAAAGACCGGCGACCGTGAAATGGATATCGCACAGGGCAAGCTGAAAAAGGCGGTAAACCGTATTCGCATCGCGGAGAGCAAATGATACAATTTCCGGCAGAGGAATTGTATCAGTATCACTGAATAATTCGGCATATTGACCGAATATAAATCCCTCGATTTGATTGAATCGGGGGATTTTTTGTGCTATAATAGCCGCTAGAAGACAAAGAAAAGTTCTCTGCTGAAGTGAAATGGGGGAATTTCCATGAGACGAGCGCACGGGCAGATGTCGGAATCGCTGCTGCTGGGTGCACTGCTGGCTATGGCCGGCGGTTTTTTTGACGCATATACCTATCTCTGCCGCGGCAAGGTGTTCGCCAACGCGCAGACCGGCAATATTGTGCTGTTCGGCGCGAATATTGCCGAGGGCAACTGGCTGCGTGCGGCCGAGTATCTCTTACCGATCCTGGCGTTCGCACTGGGCGTTGTGGCGGCGGAGATTGTCAAGCGGCGGTACAAAAAACGCCAGAGCGACATCAACATTCACTGGAGACAGATTGTCGTGCTGGTCGAGATCGTGCTGCTGATTGCAGCGGCTTTTATGCCGCAGACGCTGAATACCACGGTCAACATTATGATCTCATTCATCTGCGCGATGCAGGTCGAGTCGTTCCGCAAGGTGCGCGGCAGCGCATTTGCAACCACGATGTGTACAGGCAACCTGCGTTCGGGCACCGAGCAGCTTGTGATCTGGGCACAGACCGGCGACCGGAATGCGATCCGCAAAACGCGCAACTATTACGCAATCATCCTGTTTTTCATCCTCGGCGGTGCGATTGGCGCACTGACGACCGCGAGAATTGGCGAAAAAGCGCTGCTGCTGACCTGTATCCCGCTGAGTCTGGTCTTTGCAGTCATGTTTGTCGAGGAAGAACATACGCTCGAGGCGGAGGAGACCGCCGGAAAGGAACGGTAAACCATGTCGATCAAACTGATCGCCGCAGATATGGACGGCACGCTGCTGTCCAGCCGCAAGCAGCTGCCCAAGGGCTTTTTTCCGCTGGTGCGCACACTGAAAAAGATTGGTGTACGCTTCGCACCTGCATCCGGACGGCAGTATTACAACCTGTACGAGCAGTTCGGAGAGATAGCGGACGAGCTGATGTACATCAGCGAAAACGGCGGCATGGTGTGCGACGGACGCAAAATCGTGTCGTTCGAGGCCATGCCGCAGCAGCTGGTGTGCGCGGCTGTGGAGCTGGCGCGCGGTCTGCCGAATGTGCACGCAATCGCGTCCATGCAGGACGGCGCGGCCTACGAGGACGACGATCCGGTGTTCGTGGAGAACATGGCGATGTACTACGCGCGTCGCAAAAAGGTGCCTGATCTGCTTGAAGCCGTGCAGCAGGAGCCGGTGTGCAAGGTGGCGCTTTTCTGCAAAAATGCAGCGGAAACCAACGTGCTGCCGTACTATCGGCAGATGTTCGACGATAAGCTGCAGGTAGCGCTCTCCGGCGCGGACTGGGTGGATTTGATGCGCCTGGGGCTGAGCAAGGGCGTGGCCGTGGGCGTTATGTGCGATAATCTGCACATCACACCCGCGCAGTGCATGGCGTTCGGCGATTATCTGAACGATGTAGAGCTTCTGCGCTCGGTGGGCGAGTCCTACGCGATGGCGAATGCACATGAGCGGCTCAAGAAGGTCGCAAAGCATGTTTGTCCATCCAATGATGAGGACGGCGTGTGCCGCACGATCCGCAGCGTATTGGCGGTGGAATAAAAGGCGAAACCCGGGAATCGAAGGATTCCCGGGTTTCTTTTTGAATTAGGCTGTATTTGTATTCTGTTTGGAGACTTGAATATAAATAAGAGAGAATAAATTGAATGTGGAATAAGAATGCGGTTTCGAGAACGATTATTCGAGGGTCAGCTTCTTGTCGGTCAGGAAGGACTCCTTGCAGCGGAAGGCGATCTTGGTGGACTGGGTGCCGTCGATAACGCCCGGAGTTGCCTTGCGGCCGGTTGCTACGCAGTCGCAGAATTCTTCAATCTCAGTGATGTATGCATCGTGCCAACGGGTGATGAAGTCCTGATAGCACTCGCGGCATACGCCGTGCTGGCTCATAACCTCTACGAGAGAGTCGGTCGGAACGGATGCGATACGCAGGGTGCCGCGGGTACCAACGATTTCGGTCTCAACATGAGAGCCGTGAGCTGCTGCACGACCGGCAAAGAAGAATGCCATAGCGTCGTTTTCCATCTTCATCAGGCCGGAAACGTTGTCGCCGTCGTCCCAGTCCTTGTACTGCTTGAACTCGTAGCAGCCGCCGGTAGCCCACAGCTCCTTGACCTCGGAGCCGGTCAGCCAGCGAATCAGGTCGAAGTCGTGAATGGACATATCGATGAACTGACCGCCGGAGCGCGGAGCGTACTCCAGGGTGCCCTCGATGATGGAGATCGGGTCCTGCGAGTAGCAGCGAACCAGAATAACATCACCGATGTCACCGTTTTCCATCTTCTTCTTAGCTACCTGATAGGAGTGGTCATAGCGGCGCATGAAGCCCAGCATAAAGGTCAGCTCCGGGTGAGCGGCGATGATGGCCTCGGCCTCCTTGCACTTTTCAACCGTGTCCGCCAGCGGCTTCTCGCAGAAAACGTGCTTGCCTGCGTCCATCGCAATCTTGATCATCTCAACGTGAGAAGCGGTGTTGGTGATGATGGCAACGGCCTCAACGTTCGGGTCAGCGCACAGATCCTTCGGGTCGTTGTAAACGGCGGTTACGCCCAGTTCTTCAGCGACCTGCTTTGCGCGGTCGAAGTTTGCGTCTGCGATAGCTACCAGTTCCGAACCCGGAACGCGGTTTGCAATGTTGCAGGCGTGCTCATAACCCAGACGGCCTACACCGATGATACCGATCTTCAGTTTTTTCATAGTAATACTCTCCTTTGCGATCTTTTCTTGCTCTTTTTATTAAGGCAACACCGCACAATTAAAGCTGCGGCGCTTTGCGGAAATTTTGTGCCCTGACTTTGTTGCGATTTCACGGTAATACGTCAAGTATTACCGCAAAACCGCGCCTCGTCAGTACGCAAAATTTACTCGCAAATCGCTCTTGTCCAATTATGCGGTATTGCCTTGAAAATAATGGGTTAACTTACAGTCCGGTGTGCTCCTTGACGTAGGCGCGGGCCATGCGGGCGTACTCGAGCGGATTTGCGATAGCCGGATCCTGCTCAGCCTCTACGACCAGCCAGCCCTCGTAGTTGTACTCGTCGAGCAGCTTGAATACGGTCGGGAAGTCTACGCAGCCTTCCGGGTCGCCGGGAACGGTGAACACGCCTTCCGGAATCGAACGGAGGAAGCTCTTGTTCTCAGCGTAGCACTTGTCCATTGCAGGCTTGCGGACATTTTTGAGATGGACATGGCCGATGCGGTCGTGGTGCTTCTTGAGAATTTCGATCGGGTCCTCGCCGGAGAAGGTGAGATGACCGGTATCGTAAATCATGCTGACGTACTTCGGGTCAGTCATAGCGAGCATACGGTCGATTTCGTCGGTCTTCTGCACGGTAGTCGTCATGTGATGATGGTACACGATCTTCATGCCGCTGTCATAAGCGATCTTGCCGAGGTGATCCAGACCCTTGGTCAGTACCTCCCACTCATCGTCGTTCAGCACCTTCTTGTTGGAAAGCGGAGTGTTCCACTGATGCTGAATGGAGAACGACTGATCGGATGTGTTGATAATCGTAGCACCGATCGACTTCAGGAAGTTCATGTGGTCAACGAACGCACGCTCGTTCTGCCACATCGGCAGTTCATTTAAGTAGGTGCTGATCCAGCCGGTGATGGCGGAAATACCGCGGCGGCCAAACTCCTTATTCAGAATCGCCGGATCACGCGGGAACTGGCAGCCGATCTCGGTGCCAACATAACCGGTCAGAGCGATTTCACTGATCGTCTGCAGGAAGCTGTTTTCAGCACCCATCTCCGGCATGTCGTCCTCGGTCCATGCAATAGGCGCGATACCGATTTTAACCTTTTTGGGATCTAACATAATGCTTCGTCCTTTCATTCTTGTTGTATCTCACAACTGAGCTGTGAGATTCTTTCTTCTCTTTGTGCTTATAGTTTAGCAGATATGGCGAACGGTTTCTTTTAGATTCTTGGCTTGATTCAAAAAACGGAAACTTTTTTTCGGACACCCGAAAATCCCATATATATAATATATTAGAGGTAAAAGCGGCGGTAAAAATGCACAGTATTTTTTCGGAGCGGGTTTGAGGCTGTGCGCCTGTTTTTATAAATCCTGCTTTTTGCCGGTCGGAGACCGCCGAATCGGCAGGTTTGCGAAAGCTGAAAAACCGCAGAGAAACATACGGAAGATTCTCGGTCGGATATGCTATACTATAAATAAGCGAGAACAAAAAACAAGAATCTGCAAATAGCAAGAATTTATAATTATTCTCAGCCCGACCGCAAAAAAGCACGATATACGGCGGTCTGCAAAAGCAAATATGTGCTAGCGCACAACGGACCCGTGTGCTATACTTTTATAAGAGTAAAATCACCGTCAGAGAAAGAGAGGAGCTGCAAAAAACTATGCCGAAGGCAAGCCTGAACGTACAGTGCTTTGTAGAGAAGGAAGTTAAATCAATTTTTGAGGGGGAGAATCAGCCGAAGCTGCTTTACGTCAGTGAAATCCGACCGGATGCCAGTGCGCATCCGCGTGTCATGCATGCGCATGAGGATTTTGTCGAGCTGATTCTCATTTGCAGCGGTTCAAGTGAATACCTGATTCACGATAAAAAAGTCATCATCAAGCCGGGTGATCTGCTCGTATACAACGCAGGCGTGGTGCACGACGAGGTTTCCGGTCCGAATATGGAGGTCGGCAGCTACTGCATTGCCGTCGGCGGGCTGCATATGCCCGGTCTGCGCGAAAACGCACTCATTCCGGATGATGCGGGCTATGTATTCCCGACCGGCAAGTATTTTGCTGATCTGCACTGCCTGTTTGAAATGATGTTCCGCACCCTGTCGGCAGGCGAGCCGAATGCTGAGTTGTTCTGCAGTTCGCTGATGCACGCGCTGCTGATGTCGGTGCTGACGGTCACCGCCGGTTCTCACGCGGAGTCGGAAAAGCCGCTGGAGGAGCCGCACATTCTCGGCAGACGGATTAAGGAATATATTGACAAGCATTATATGGAGCCGATCACGCTGCAGAGCATGGGTGAGGCGCTGCACATCAGTCCGTATTACTTATCGCATGTTTTCAAGCAGATGAGCGGGTATTCGCCCGTGCAGTATCTGCTGCGCCGCCGCATCGGTGAAGCACAGACGCTGCTGATCACGACCGACCTGTCCATCACGCGTATCGCAGAGAGGGTGGGATATGACACGCAGAGCTATTTCAATCTGCAGTTTACCAAAAACGTCGGTATGCCGCCGAATAAGTTCCGGCAGAATTATATTGTGTCCACCGGCATCGAGGAGAAGCCTAAGCGCAAACGCAAGTAAAAAATCCCTGTACAGAGTAAGAATTCTGTGCAGGGATTTTTTTAATGAGGAAAACTGCGGAAAAAGAAGCATTCTCGTGGACAGAGCAGGCGATTTGCTGCGGGAGTTTTTGTACGCATATTCCGTCCGAAATCCGCATAGAATTTCGTGAAATGGGGTCATGCTGTGCGGGTCAGAAAAGGAACGATTTTATACGCGGCAGGCGTGCTCGCGTGCGGAAATGTGCTGCTGCAGGTGCTCGGATTTGTCTATCGCGTGGTGCTCAGCCGCTTTGCGGGTGCGGAAGGTCTGGGCGTGTATCGGCTGGTCAATTCGGTGTATTTAGTATTGAATGCGGGCTGTCTGTCCGGCGTGACAACAGCGTGTTCGCGGCTGAGCGCGGCGTGCGAAGCAAGAGGGGAGAGCCATCGCTTAGGCGCGGTTTTGCGGCTGGCGTTCCGCGCCTTTTTTGCGCTGAGTGCGGCCTGCACAGCGGTGGTGCTGCTGTGCGGCGGCAGTATCGCGGCAAATCTGCTCGGTGATGGACGCTGTGCGCGCGCGTTTCCGTACATGCTGCTGTGTCTCGCACTCACTGGCGTGGAAAATATTTTTAAATCGCTGTTTATCGGACTGGAAAGGGTGCAGTACACGGCCTGCTCCGAGGTCGGTGAGCAGCTTATCCGCATATTCGCGGTCAGCTTTCTGCTGTACGAATATGGCAGCGGCGACTATGGCAGAATCGCCATGCTCATCTTCGCGGGCATGGTGTGCAGCGAGATTTTCAGCGCGCTTTTCCTCACACGGCTGTTCCGACGAAATATGCGGCATATTCGCTTTACAAGGCCGGATAAGGAACTTTACGGTCAGTTTTTCGGCATTGCCGCGCCATTATCGGCCTCGGCGCTGATCGGGAATATGCTTGGCTCGGCAGGCTCCGTTTTGCTGCCGCAAAGGCTGATGGCCGCTGGTCTGGACTATGAGCAGGCGCTGTCTGCGCTCGGCGTGATCTCGGGCATGGCCATGCCGCTGCTGCTGTTTCCGGTCGCGTTCGTCAGCTCGGTCTGCACGGCGCTGCTGCCCGCCGTCACGGCAGCGCAGGCAGTCGGTGAGCAGGCACGCGTGCGTGTTTTGACCGGCCGTGCCGTTACGACTGTGGGTCTCATCGGCATGCCGGCAACTGCTGTTCTCGTGCCGCTGGCACCGCAGCTGAGCGAGATGTTTTTCCGCCAGTCACTCACCGGCGGCTACGCCGCGCTGCTCGGCGCGGCAGCCGTGGCGGCCTACTACCAGATGGCGACCGGCAGCCTGCTCAATGCGCTCGGTCTGCAAAGGTGGAACGTGGCAACCGCCATCTCTGCGGAGCTGTGCCAGCTTGCGTTGCTGTACCGCTGGTGTGCAAGGCCAACGCTCGGCATTTACGGCTACCTGCTTGCCATGTTTTTGACCGGAGCGAGCGCCGCTGCGGTCAACCTTGCCATCCTGCACCGGCGGACAGCGTTCCGCCTGAAACCCTTCCGGCGGTTCGGCGTGCCGCTGCTCTGCGGCGCTGCAGTTTACCTGTGGACTCGCTTTTTCGCGCAGACGTTCGCCTGCCGGTTTGATAACACCGTGACCGCCCTCACGGCAGCACTCGTGTCGGCTATCATACTGTATTTGCTCGTGCTGAGGCTGCTCGGCATCCGTCTCGGACGGTATCTGGCACATCGCGTGGAAAATCCGGCAGTCCTTCCATTATTCTTGTGGTAGGAAAATAGAGAAGTGCTATCAGTGTGAAGGTGGAAAAGTGTCAGATATGTATGAGGCCGGCGCCTGCAAAATGCAGACGCCGGCTTTTTTGTTGCAGGAATAAAAAATGAAAACAGAGCGCTTCACAGCAGTGAAACGCTCTGTTTTTGTATGAGTATCATCGGATTTGCGTGCTCCGGAGCCTCCTGCAGCCATTGCTCGGAAATCCGGATGAAGCAGTTCCGCAGCAGCCGGAGATGATTCGTACAGCGGGAACTTCTCGGTGAATACATGATTTGTCTGTTTTACGCAGTTTTTCCGACCGATTTCACAGGGAATACTATTTACTACTTGAATAGTACGGATTTTTGCGGTATACTATAAACAAACAAAAAGCAACAGGAGGCTACTATCATGGCTGCTATTACGAAGAAGTCCACCATTGGTGAGGTTCTGAATATGAACATCGAGACCGCTCGTTTCTTTATGGAAATCGGCATGCACTGCCTCGGCTGCCCGGCATCTCAGGGCGAGAGCATCGAGGAGGCCTGCATGGTACACGGCACCAATGCAGATGAACTGGTTGCCAAGCTCAACGCTTTTCTGGGCGAATAAGTCGAGTGAGTAAGAAAATTAGAGCTGGCATTGTTTGCCGGCTCTGTTTTTTTGGAGTTTTACATGGAAAGTATGATTTTAACACCGCGGCTGGCCTGTATGGCGGCTCTGGTGCCGCAGAATGCTCGATTGGCGGATATCGGAACGGATCACGGCAAGCTGCCGATCTCACTGCTGCTGGATGGGCATATTGCATCGGCTATCGGCTCGGATATCCGTTCGGGACCGCTGGCGCATGCGGAGCGCAATGCGAAAGAGCATAATGTATCCCTGTCTCTGCGGCTTGCGCCGGGACTGGAGGCTGTGCGGGCGGAGGAATGCGACACCGTAACAATCGCAGGCATGGGCGGTCAGACCATCGCAGAGATTTTGACTGCCGCACCGTGGACCGCCCAAGGTGACCATCTGCTGCTGCTCCAGCCGATGACCATGATTGCCGAACTGCGCCGGTGGCTGTACGCGCACGGCTACGCCATCGAGCGTGAAACGCTGTGCCGCGAGGACAGACGGCGTTACGTCGTTCTCAGCGTGCGCGGCGGTGCATCGAAGCGGGAAATACCGCTGAGCGAATGTGCGGTTTCTCCGGCCTTGCTGCGTGCAGAGGGGGCTGCCGATTATCTTGAGCAGCTCTACCTGCGGGAGAAAAAGGCACTGGACGGCATGGAACAGGGCGCATCGGAGAACAAGCGTCTCGCGTACCAGCGTGCGCTGGTGCAGTGCATCCAATCTGCAAGGGAGGAACTGAAATGACGACAGTTCAGGATATTTTGACATTTATGGAGGGCCTTGCTCCCTACGAGCTGGCGGAAAGCTGGGACAATGTCGGCCTGCTGTGCGGCGATCGTGCGCAGGAGGTCACGAGCGTGCTTTGTGCGCTCGATGTGACAGAAACGGTCGTGCAGGAAGCGGCTGAGCGCGGTGCGCAGCTTGTTGTCGCACACCATCCGGCGATCTTCACCTCAGTCAGCCGTGTGACATCGGACGATACGACCGGTCGAGTGCTGCGTTACGCGATCAAGCACGATATTTCTATTATCTGCATGCATACCAACGCAGACTGTGCGGAGGGTGGTGTCAATGACGCACTCGCGTCCGCGCTGTTCCTCACCAACGTGGTGAATATGGAGGCCGGCGAGAACGGCATGCTCGGTCGTGTGGGCGATCTGCCGCGTGAAATGCAGCCGCGCGAATTTGCACTCTATGTCAAGGAATGCCTGCGTGCGGGCGGTGTGCGCTTCTGTGACGGCGGCAAGCCGATCACGCGCGTAGCGGTCGGCGGCGGTGCCTGCGGCAAGCTGATGGACTATGCCGCTGCAGGCGGCGCACAGGCGTTCGTCATCGGCGACTGCAGCTACGATCTCATGCAGCGTGCACAGGCCATCGGTCTGTCTCTGGTGGATGCAGGACACTTCCCGACCGAAAATCCGGTCGCAGCCGTGTTTGCCGATAAAATCACAGCCGCATTCCCGCAGGTGCTCACCGAGGTTTCCGAGCGGCACGCGGACTGTATCCAATTTGTTTAAGGAAGAATTTATATGCCATTAGATGCGATCTGCCTGCGGGCAGTGACAAATGAACTCAATAACGTACTGGCAGGCTGTCGTGTAGAGAAGGTTTATCAGCCGGACCGCGATGAAATCGTACTGCAGACACGCGGCGGTCAGGGCGGTCCGCGCCGACTGCTGCTGTCGATCGCGGCAGGTGCGCCGCGCGTGCATTTTATTGACGCGGCTCGAGAGAATCCGGCGGCACCGCCGATGTTCTGCATGCTGCTGCGCAAGCATGTGCAGGGCGCAAAGATTGCGGCAGTGAGCCAGCCGGCGGTTGAGCGTATGCTCACCATTGAACTGGATACGACGGATGAAATGGGTGTGCCCTGCAAAAAGCACCTCATCTGCGAGCTGATGGGCAAGCATTCCAACGTCATCCTGTGTGGCGAGGACAACCGCATTATTGACGCTCTGCGCCGTGTAGACGGCGACCTGTCCGGCAAGCGACAGGTTCTGCCCGGTCTGTTTTACCGCATGCCGCCCGCACAGGACAAGCACGACCCGTTCACGGTTTCCGGCACGGGACTTGCCGCCGCCGTATCGCAGGCCGAGGAAGGGCAGACGCTTGACCGCTGGCTGCTCAGCCAGCTTCTGGGTTTTTCGCCGCTGCTCTGCCGCGAGCTGTCCTTCCGCGCGACCGGCGATGCAGCCAAGCCGATCGCACGCATGACAGACGAGAACCGTCAGCAGCTCGGCAAGGTGTACGACGATTTCATGTCGTATGTCGAGGATGACCGAGCCAAGCCTTTCCTGCTGACCAAGGTCGAGGACGGTGCGGTGTTCGACTTCACCTTCCTGCCGGTGACGCAGTACGAGGGCCTGATGAACATCACGCAGGCGGACAGCTTCAGTGCACTGCTTGCAGCATTCTTTGAGAAAAAGGGTAAGGCTGAGCGGATGCAGCGCCGCACCGGCGACCTGCACAAAACGGTCACGAATGCCCGCGACCGCGTGGCCCGCAAGCTGGCGGCGCAGAAAAAGGAACTCGCGGCTACGCACAACCGTGAGCAGTACAAGCGCACTGGTGAACTCATCGCTGCGAACCTGTATCAGCTGGAAAAGGGCATGAACAAGGCGAAAGTGGTCGATTACTACGCTGAAAGCTGTCCGGAGGTTGAAATTACGTTAGATGTGCGGCTGACGCCGCAGCAGAACGCACAGAAGTATTTCAAGCTGTACAACAAGGCCAAGACCGCTGAGGAAGTGCTCACACAGCAGATCGAGCAGGGCACAGCCGAGCTGGATTATCTGGAAAGTGTCCTCGCTGCTCTCAGCGAAGCCGAAAACGAGCGTGATCTTGCACAGCTGCGCGAGGAGCTCACGCAGTCCGGTGTGCTCTCTGCCAAGCAGACGCGCAACAAGAAGCTGCGCGGCAAGCCGGTGCAGGCCAAGCCGTTCCATTACCGTACGAGCGACGGCTTCGACGTATTTGCAGGTAAAAACAATCTGCAAAACGACCTGCTGACACTCAAAACTGCGTTCAAGAGCGATATCTGGTTCCACACGCAGAAGATTCACGGCTCGCACGTTATCCTCGTGACGGATGGCAGGGAGCCGACTGATGAGGCCATGACCGAGGCCGCTATGATCGCGGCGTACCATTCGCGCGGACGCTCGTCTTCTCTGGTGCCGGTGGACTACACGCCGGTTCGCCAGGTGAAAAAGCCTGCGGGCGCGAAGCCGGGCATGGTCATCTACCATGTGTACCGGACCGCGTATGTCACGCCGAACGAAGCCGAAGTAGAAAAGCTCCGCGTAGAATAAAAATAAACCGCTCTCGAACTTTCAAGAGCGGTTTTTACACGAAAAAAGGGATTCTGTCAGAAACAGAATCCCTTTTGCTTTACTTGTGGGATGCGATAACATCGCTCATGTCGTACATACCCGGCTGGGTGCGCTCGGCCATGAAAGCGGCTGCATCAACCGCACCGACCGCGAAAACCTCGCGGGACAGGGCGGTGTGCTTAATCTCGATGATCTCATCGCGGCCGCAGAACAGCACGCTGTGTTCACCGACGATGGTGCCGCCGCGGATCGCGGAGATACCGATCTCGTGTGCCGGACGCTTTTCGCGGCGCTCGTGACGGTCGTAAACGTACTCCGCATCATAGGGGAGTGCGCTCGCAACTGCGTCAGCCAGCATGAGAGCCGTGCCCGAAGGAGCATCCAGCTTCTGGTTGTGATGCTTCTCAATGATCTCCACGTCGTATTTGTCACCCAGAACAGCGGCGGACTGCTTGAGCAGCTCGCTCATCAGGTTGATGCCGAGCGACATGTTGCCCGAACGGAATACTGCGATTTTTGCAGAAGCCGCACGAATGCGATCCAGCTGCGCCGCAGAGTGACCCGTGGTGCAGATAACGACCGGCGTGCCGTGCTGCTCGCAGTAATCGAGCAGGCGCTCGGTAGAAGCGGCGTTGGAGAAGTCAATGATTACATCGCATTCGCCGGTAAACTCGAACGGATCGGCAAAAATCGGGAAACCTGCATACTGCACCGTATTGATATCAAATCCCGCAACGATCTCCATACCTTCTCTGCCGCTGACAATGTCGTTGATGACATGGCCCATACGGCCGCAGCAGCCGGAAAGTGCAATTTTCAACATCTTTTTATAGCTCCTTTAGATCTTGCAGCCGGCGTTTTCCAGCTCGCGCTTGATGTACGCGATGTGCTCCTCGCTCGGCTCAACCA
Organism: Butyricicoccus sp. AF35-5AC; assembly: GCF_003477715.1. Classification (NCBI taxonomy): domain Bacteria; kingdom Bacillati; phylum Bacillota; class Clostridia; order Eubacteriales; family Butyricicoccaceae; genus Butyricicoccus; species Butyricicoccus sp. AF35-5AC. The sequence continues at coordinate 208,653 of NZ_QUDX01000005.1, read as the reverse complement.
GCGGCAGACGCAGACCGCCGACCTTCCAGCCTAGCAGCTCCATAGCCTTCTTAACCGGAATCGGGTTGACTTCGCAGAACAGTGCATCGATCAGATCGTGATACTGCAGCTGCAGCTTAGCAGCCTCCGGATAACGGTTGTCAAAGCACAGCTGAGTAATGTCGTGTGCAACCTGCGGTGCTACGTTGGACAGCACCGAGATAACGCCCTTGCCGCCGAGAGACATCAGCGGAACAATCTGGTCGTCGTTGCCGGACCAGATATTCAGGTTGTCGCCGCACTTAGCCATGGCCTCAGCCAGCAGGCTGAAATTGCCGGATGCGGCCTTGAGACCATTGATGTTCGGATGCTTGGACAGCTCATACAGGGTATCGGCGGTAAAGCATACACCGGTGCGGCTCGGTACGTTGTACAGAATGACAGGCAGATCGCAGCAGTCTGCGATTGCGGTGTAGTGTGCGATCAGACCGCGCTGCGTAGTCTTGTTATAGTACGGCGTAACCGACAGACCGGCATCCGCGCCGCATTCAGCTGCAAACTTGGTCAGCTCAATGGCGTATGCGGTGTCGTTGGAACCCGTGCCGGCAATGACCGGAACACGATGGTTGACATACTCACAGCACCATGCCAGTGCTTCGCGGTGCTCCTTATCGTGCAGGGTAGATGCCTCACCGGTGGTGCCGCAGACAACGATGGCATCCGTGCCGTGTGCGATCTGGTGGTCGATGATCTTGCCGAATTCCTCGTAATCGACCTCACCGGTGGACTTGAACGGCGTGATAATAGCAACCGCAGCACCGGTAAAAACAGGCTTCTTCATAATAAAACGGTGACCTCCTTAACGGTCCATGTAGCCCTCGGCGCAAAGCAGCTCTGCCATCAGAACAGCGCCGCCTGCTGCGCCGCGCAGCGTATTGTGCGACAGGCTGACAAACTTGTAATCAAAGATGGTATCTTCACGCAGACGGCCGATGGAAACACCCATACCATTCTCAAGGTTGCGGTCCAGCTTGGTCTGCGGACGGTTATCCTCTTCAAAGTAAGTAAGGTAGTGCTCCGGAGCGGACGGCAGGTTCAGTTCCTGTGCGCGGCCCTTGAAGTTGTTCCAGCGCTCGATCATAACTTCCTTGCTCGGCTTGTTCTTAAACTTGACCGAAGCGGCAGCCATGTGGCCGTCAGAGCATGCAACGCGCAGGCACTGTGCGGAGATAACCGGAGTGGTCGCAGACTCGATGTGGTCGCCCTCGATGTGGCCCCAGATCTTCATCGGCTCCTTCTCGCTCTTCTCTTCCTCGCCGCCGATGTACGGAATAACGTTGTCTACCATCTCGGGCCAGGTCTCGAAGGTCTTGCCGGCACCGGAGATCGCCTGATAGGTGCAGACGGAAACCTCGGTCGGCTCAAAGTCCATCAGAGCGGACAGCGCCGGAACGTAGGACTGGATAGAGCAGTTGGATTTAACGGCGATAAAGCCGCGCTTGGTTCCCAGACGCTTGCGCTGTGCCGGAATGATCTCGGCATGGTCAGCGTTGATCTCCGGAATGATCATCGGAACATCCGGGGTGCCACGGTGAGCGGAGTTGTTGGAGCAAACCGGGCACTCGAGCTTTGCGTACTTCTCCTCAAGGGCGCGGATCTCATCCTTCTTCATATCTACCGCGCAGAAGATGAAATCAACCTTGGAGGCGATCTCCTCTGCATCAGCAGTTGCATCATACATTACCATGTCCTTGTACTTGTCGGGCATCGGAACGGTCATCTTCCAGCGACCCTCGCAAGCCTCGGCATAGGTCTTGCCCTTGTTTCGGCCGGATGCAGCGAGTGCTACGACATCGAACCACGGGTGGTTTTCCAGCAGCAGGGTGAAGCGCTGACCTACCATACCGGTCGCGCCGACAATGCCTACTTTGTACTGCTTCATGTTTATCAAATCCTTCCAAAAGGTATTCTAACAAAGAAATTATGTGATGAAAAACATACAGAAAGAACATTCAGAGGTGACTTCGGATGATTCAGCAAGAGCAATTTTTCGCAAAGTGCCGCAGACAAATCGTGCGGAGTTACCTCAAAAGAAAAATACCGGTTGAAAAACCGGTATGATCTATACTATAATAGAAGGAGCGGAACAAACCGCAAACCTCTAAACAGAATAGCTCTCCACCGGCGTTTCCGCTGATGACAGACGCTGGGATATTTTCCGACGGCGTCCAGCACGGTCTTTCCGCAACAAGCACCGGCTTCGGCGGAGGTCCCTTTCCCGGGTGATTATCGGGTCTGCGGACCCTTCCAACCGGTACTGATGAAAACCGCACCTCTATCTGTATTGATACTTTCGCTTTTTATTTTAGAATATACCCTTGAGTTTGTCAATAAGAACAAGGCGAAACAAGGATAAAAAATAAAACAGGAGTTGATAAAATGAAAAAGCTGTTATCCATGCTGCTTTGCGCTGTGATGACGGTCACCTGCATCGGTGCTGTTCCGGCACATGCAGCAAACAGCGATACACGCCTGCGTGTCGGTCTGACAATCAGCGGCGCTTCCGCCTTTGCGGCACCGCAACTCGAGAACGTTAGCGGCTGCAAAACCGGCTACACGGTCGGCACCGTCAGCGGTACCGCGTTCTCCGGCAGCAAGTCGATCACGAGCAGTGCGCTGACCGTCAAGCTGGTGAACGATGCCTTTCAGGTCATCGATACCGACAGCGGCTCGGTGCTGTATACGTCCGCAGCGGGTGCAGACCATATCGCCATCCGTCCGAACAGCACGCTGACGTGGTTCAAGGGCTACAAGTGGCACGGTGATTTTGTGTACCGCCGCGCATCGAACGGCAGCATCACTGTTATAAACTATGTGGGTGTGGAGGATTATGTGAAGGGTGTTCTGCCGTACGAGATCGACCCGGACTGGCCTGCCGAAGCACAGAAGGCGCAGGCAGTCTGTGCTCGTTCGTTCGCACTGGGCACACACAAGCACGGCAGTGATTACGAGCTGTGCAACACCACGAACTGTCAGGTGTATCTGGGCGCCAACCGTGCAACCGAGGCCTCTGACGCGGCAGTAGATGCGACCAAGGGTGAAACGCTGTCGTACAACGGCAGCTCGGTCATCGGTTACTTTTATTCGTCGGACGGCGGCGCAACCGAGGACGCAGCGAATGTCTGGGGCGGCGATTACGCGTACCTCAAGGGTAAGGCTGACCCGTATGAGGACCCGAGCAAGGACAGATGGACGGTGACGCTCACCGCCGATGAGATTCAGCAGAAGGTGAATGCCGCAGGCTATTCCATCGGCAAGGTGGCAAATGTGCAGGTCACCAAGCGCACCGCAACCGATAACGTAAACGAAGTGACGGTGACGGATACGAGCGGCAAGTCGGTTACGATTTCCAGGAGCAGCGTCCGCACAGTGTTCGGTCTCAAGAGCATTCGCTATACGATCACGCCGGTCGGCGGCTCGGGCAACAAGACAAGTCTGCAGGTCAAGGCTTCGACGCATAACGTCAAGGTCAACGGCAAAAACGTATCTCCGCAGGGGTATTACATTGTAAACGGCACGCAGTATGGCAACAATTATTTCAAGCTGCGCGATATTGCATATCTGCTGAGCGGCACCAAAGGCCAGTTCAACGTCCGCTGGGATAAGGAGAATGAACGTATTCTCCTGACCTCCGGCACGGCGTATGAGACCGTTGGCGGCGAGCTTGCGGATTCGTCCACGGCGGTGGAGAAAATCGGCAAATCCACCTCGACGATTGTGCTCGACGGCGAGGAGATCACACTGGACGGCTACATCATCAACGGCAACAACTATTACAAGCTGCGCGATATCGGCAAGGCGATTGGCTTTGACGTTGACTTCGACAACGCAAGCAGCACTGTGCTTGTCAAAACCACAAGTGACTATTCCGGCGATGACGAGGATGCAAACAGCGGTAATTCGGGCAATACCGGCTCGAATACCACGCCGACCGTTACCAATCCGACCAGCTATACGTTCAGCGGCTCCGGCTGGGGACACAGCGTCGGCATGAGTCAGTGGGGCGCTTACGCAATGGCGCAGAAGGGCTTCACCTATGATCAGATTCTGAAATTCTACTTTACCGGCATTGAAATTGCCGAGTAATCTATAAAATCAACACGCAAGGGAGGAAAAACGGCAGGGGCGCTTAGGCGATATTGTCTTAAAAGCGTCCTTGCCTTTGTGATGAAGAAAAGCGATTTTTATTTTGACTTGCCCGAACGCCTGATTGCCCAGCATCCGCTGGAGCAGCGCGACGCGTCCCGGTTGATGGTGCTCGACCGCAGGGACGGCTCGGTGACGCACCGTCATTTCCGCGATCTGCTGGAGTATGTTCAGCCGGGCGACTGCATGGTGTTCAACAATTCCCGCGTTATTCCGGCGCGGCTGATGGGCCACGCTGTCGGCCATGTTACGCCAATCGAGGTGCTGCTGCTGACCGACAAGGGCGACGGCCTGTGGGAATGCCTGACGCGTCCGGGTAAAAAGACCCGCACCGGCGTAGAGCTGACCTTCGGTGACGGCCTGCTGACCGCAACCGTTGAGGCTGTTCAGCCGGACGGCAACCGCCTGATCCGTTTCCACTATGAGGGCATTTTCCTGGAAATCCTCGACAAGCTCGGCACCATGCCGCTGCCGCCGTATATCAAGGAAAAGCTGGATGATCCCGAACGCTACCAGACGGTTTATTCTAAAACACCGGGCTCTGCAGCTGCACCGACCGCCGGTCTGCACTTCACGACCGAGCTGCTTGACGCGCTGAAAGCCAAGGGAGTAAAACTGGCGTTCGTGACGCTGCATGTCGGTCTGGGTACGTTCCGCCCGGTCAAGGAGGATGAGATCACCGACCACATCATGCACTCCGAGTATTATGTCATGGACGAGATGACCGCGGGGATCATCAACGATACGCGTGCCGCAGGCGGCAAGATCTGGGCGGTCGGCACAACAGCCAGCCGCACGCTGGAGACCATCGCAGCTGACGATGGTACCGTGCGCGCACAGTCCGGCTGGACGGATATTTTCATCTATCCGGGCTATAAATTCAAGGCAGTCGATCATCTCGTGACCAACTTCCATCTGCCGGAGAGCACGCTGATGATGCTGATTTCGGCATTTGCGACACGAGAAATGGTCATGAATGCGTATCAGGAAGCCATTAAGGAAGAATATCGTTTCTTCTCGTTCGGCGATTCGATGCTTTTGTACTAATAAAAACAGGATAAGAGGGAATTATGGAAATCGGAAAATTTAACCTAATCAAAACCGAGGGCCGCGCCCGTCGCGGCGAGTTCTGCACGGCACATGGCGTGGTACAGACGCCGGTATTCCAGAATGTCGGCACAGCGGGTGCTATCAAGGGTGCGGTTGACGCATTCGATCTCAAGGAGCTTGGCTGCCAGATTGAGCTGTCCAACACCTATCATCTGCATGTCCGTCCGGGCGACCAGATCGTCAAGCAGATGGGCGGTCTGCACAAATTCATGCGCTGGGACGGTCCGATGCTGACCGACTCCGGCGGATTTCAGGTGTTTTCGCTGGCGACCCTGCGCAAAATCAAGGAGGAAGGCGTAACCTTCCACTCGCACGTTGACGGCCGCAAGATCTTCATGGGACCGGAGGAGAGCATGCGCATCCAGTCCAACCTTGGCTCGGATATTGCGATGGCGTTCGATGAGTGTATCGAGAACCCCGCGCCGCGTGAGTATGTAAAAAACTCCATTGACCGTACCACACGCTGGCTCAAACGCTGTAAAACCGAGCTTGACCGTCTGAACACGCTGCCGGATACGGTAAACCCGCACCAGCTGCTGTTCGGTATCAATCAGGGCGGCACTTATGATGACCTGCGTATCGAGCACATGGAAGCAATTGCGGAGCTGGATCTGCCGGGTTATGCCATCGGCGGTCTTGCCGTCGGTGAAAGCACCGAGGTCATGTACCATATTCTCGATGTTGTTCTGCCGCATGCGCCTGAGCATAAGCCGCGCTACCTGATGGGTGTCGGCACACCGAGTAACATTATTGAAGGTGTCGCCCGCGGCATTGATTTCTTCGACTGCGTTATGCCGACCCGCAACGCGCGTCACGGTCATCTGTTCACGCACAACGGCATCCTGAACATTATGAACGCTAAGTACCAGACCGATGACCGTCCGATCGAAGAAGGCTGTCAGTGCCCGACCTGTCAGCGGTTCAGCCGCGCCTATCTGCGCCACCTGCTCAAGAGCGGTGAAATGCTGTCCCAGAGACTGCTCGTTATGCACAATCTGTGGTTCTACAACCACCTCATGCAGGAAATCCGTGACGCACTCGATAATGGCACATTCGAGGACTATCGCGCAGAATACAGCGAAAAAATGAGCAAACGCATCTGATCCGGATGCAAACCCGAGCGCCATTGTCCCGCGATGATGGCACTATCACTATTCAGAAGGAAGGGGAGAACTGCTATGCAAAAGTTGAGCCGAAGAAGCCTGCTTTTGGTAGGTTTTACACTATTTTCTATGTTTTTCGGTGCCGGAAACCTGATTTTCCCGCCGTATCTCGGTGCACAGGCGGGCACTAACGCGTGGCTGGCCTTTGTCGGATTTGCGTTCAGCGCGATCGGCCTGCCGGTTATTGGCGTGATTGCGGTCGCGCGTGCAGGCGGGCTGTCCGAGCTGGCCGGGCGTGTGCATCCGCGATTTGCGCAAGTATTCGCGCTGCTGGTTTACCTGTCGATCGGTCCGTGTCTGGCCATCCCGCGCACGGCGAGTACATCGTTCCAAATGCTCACGCCGCTCGTTGGCGGAGATGCAATGCGGCAGCTGATTTACTCTATTGTGTTCTTTGCGGCAGCGTTTTTCGTTGCACTGCACCCGGAAAAGCTGACAAGCTGGCTCGGACGTATTCTATGTCCGACGCTGATTGTACTGATTTTCGTGCTGTTTTTCGGCTGCCTGTTTCATCCGGTGGCAGAGCATTACGGCGTGCCGACCGCAGACTACGCTTCGCTGCCGAGCCTGACGGGCATTCTGGATGGCTACCAGACAATGGATACGCTGGCGGCACTCAATTTCGGCGCGGTTATCGCGCTGAATATTCGGGATTACGGTATCGAGGACGAACAGCAGGTGCGCCGCAGCACCATCCGTGCAGGCTGGATTGCAGGCGCAATGCTGCTTCTGATTTACGCGATGCTGACGCACGTTGGCGCACTGTCCGGCGCGGCATGGCCGGGCGGCTCGACTGGCGCGGATACGCTGAGCAATATTGCCAGCGGTCTGTTTGGCCCGGTCGGGCAGGTGCTGCTTGCCGCAATTTTCGTCATTGCATGCTTCAATACCTGTGTCGGCCTGATTGCCTGCGTTGGCCAGTATTTCCATGAGCTGCTGCCGCGTATTCCGTATCCGGCCATTGCGGCGTTCTTTGCTGCGGCCAGCATGATTATTTCGAATATCGGTCTGGCGGGTATTATCCGTCTGTCCACGCCGGTGCTGAACGCGATTTATCCGGTCGCTATCGTACTGATTGCACTGTCGTTCCTCCCGAAGCCGGAGAAACACTGTGCGGTTTACCGCCTCTGCATTGCCTTTACTGCGGTGCAGAGCATTGCCGCGGCATTCCCGATTCCGGTCGTGTCGCCGCTGCTGAGGACACTGCCGCTGAACGCACTCGGCTTCGGTTGGCTGATTCCGGCTGCGGTCGGTCTGTTGATTGGCTTGCTGCTTCCGAAGAAAGCTGAAAAGGCATAAGAAAACACCCGTCAAGATTTTTCTTGACGGGTGTTGAGGCTGTCGAAAAACTAACGTTTTCCGAGCAGCCTCTCGATCGAAACCACGCTTTCGATCGAATTCCGAAGAAAAACCGCGCCTTGCAGGCACATTTTTTCTTCCCTTGTATAAATTCCGAGATACACAAGGTGAATTGCCGCATAGCGGCAAGAGAGGGTGGTCTGGACCATGCTCTCGGAATTTATGAATTTGCTCCGCAAATTCTATTTTATGCGTGCTGCCGCACGAAGTACGAGAGTCGAAATGCTGCTTTTTTGATAGACTGAACACCCGTCAAGATTTTTCTTGACGGGTGTTGCTGTTGTAAAACTGCAGTTCCGGGACGGCCATTAGAACAGAGCCAGAATTTTCGCAATCTCACCGCGGGTGATATTGCCGTTCGGTCGGATGGTACCATCCGAGTAACCGCCGATGACACCGGCGGAAACGCAGGTCTTGACCTGCTCGGTCGCCCACGACGGAATCACGGACGCGTCCGTGTAATTCAGGCTGACCGCCGCATAGCCGCGCGGCAGGCAGCGGCCGATGACCGTCATAACCTCAGCGCGCGTCATGGTGGCCTGCGGGTTGAAGTACAGCTTGCCATTGCTGCTCGAGCCGTTCATAATGTTCGCACGCGAAACTGCGGCAACTGCGCCGCGTGCCCAGCTCGGAATACTGTCCTCATCGGCAAAGCCGAGCGTGCCGGAGGTGCTGGAGGTATCCAGATTCAGCAGACGCGCCATCGTCACCGCGAACTCCTGACGGGTCAGGTTGCGGTTCGGGCGGAAATAGGTGCTGCCGTTTGCGGTTTCGCCCTTCATGATGCCGCGTGCGCTCAGCAGGGAAGCGTAGCCGTTTGCCCAGTGCGACGCGGTGTCCGCGAACACGTTGGATGCCGAACCGGCGGTTACGGTCGCACAAACGCGCGTGCGGTTGCCTGCATCATCGGACACGTCAGCGGTCACGGTATGCGTACCGGCAGACAGTGTGCCGGTCGTAATGGTCATGGTCGAGCCGCTCATCACAGCTGCACCGGAAACGGCTTTGCCGTCCACCTTGACCGCAATATTGCTTGCGCGCACCGGATATTTGCCGTTTTCCATGGTGGCAGTGCCGGAAAGCGCGGCATTTGTGCCGATGCTGACCGTTGCCGAGGTCGTATTCAGCTTGACCGACGGCGCATCCGTATTCGTCACCGCATGATCTGCGCTCAGTACGATCTGGTCGAGGTACAGCGCCGAGCCGCCGGAGCCTGCGTCGGATTTGTCAAACCGCAGACCGGTGAACTGCTGTGCGCCGTCCGGCACGCTTGCCGTCAGCTGTTTCCAGCTGTTACCGGTTGCAGCGGACAGGGGAGCGGTCAGCTCATTGCCTTCCGCGTCGGCAAACACCGCCGTGAGCGTGCCTGCCGTGTTCCTGCTGTGCGCCCACAGTGTCAGGTGCTGCATGCTCGAAGCATCAGCCGCCGGAACAGAAATCGTAAAGCCGTTCGTGTCGGTGCCGTTCCACATCGCCTGGAGCGAACCGGTGCCGCGTGCCACCGAGGTGTAATCCGTCACCCGCGAGAGTGTTACGCCGTCCGATGCGGTCAGATTGTTCAGACCGCTTTCAAAATCCGCAACGGTATGAGCGCTCTGCGCGTCGCCCATGCCAACATTGACCGAAATGGACTTGCTTACGCTGCCATACGAGCAGGTGAGCGTGCCGGAGGCCATCCGGCTGCCCGCAGTGAACACGCCGTCCGCATTTACCGCACCGACATCGCCGGACACGCTCCACTTGAAGCAGGAATCCGCAGCTCCCATCGTATGGCCGAGGTGGTACGCGAGCGCATCCACGTTGACGGTCTGGTTCGGCTTGACCGAGATAGAGCTGAGCGCTTTGCCGCCGCTCTGCAGTGCGATCGAGTCCACACCGGTGGTGATGCACACGTTCATCGAGCCGGAAACCGTGCCGTTTGAGCCGGTAATGGCCGCACGTCCGGCCTTGCTGCCCGCGGTGAACGTTTGGCCGGAGACCGTGCCCAGTTCATCATTCACCGTGTAGCTGAGGTCGGTCGGTGCGTCTGCCGAGGCGTAAGACGCATCTGCACCCTTGACCGAGAACCAGGTACTTCCACCCGGGAGCACATAGCGGTGGCTGGGCGTGAGCACAGCATGAGCCGTCACACCGTCCGACGCGATGTTGTTGACAAAGAAAATGTAGTTGGCGCACGCGCGCTGTGAGCCGTCCGACGGCTGGGAGATCAAAGCTGCGGTGCTCTCGCCGGGATTGCGGACCGCCATTGCGGAGGAGCCGCCGCCATCCAGACAGATGGCGCGGACACAGCCGAGCTCCTTCAGCTCCTGACCGAGTTCTGCCGCCGTCAGACCGACGCTGTACGAGGACTGGTTGCCGTCGATTTCATACAGAACAACCGTGCCGTCTGCCTTCACGCCGACTGCGCTGCGTGCTCTGCGGGTCGAGCCTGCGTCGATGCCGTCGGTCGTGATCGTGCTGTTGTCCATCAGCAGCTTGCCGCCGACCGCATACTGCACGTCGCTCCAGCTGCTGTCGTTCGCTGCGATAGACAGTGTGACTTCCTCGCCAACCTCGAAATCCACCCATGAGGGTACATTTGCGCCGTCCGACTTAGTAAGCACCATCTGGTTTTTGGTGATCGTAATGGGACTGCTGCCCGTGCCCTTGTTCACAACCTTGAGCTTGACCGAGCCGTTGACCTTGACCGGTGTATCATCCACGCGCTCGAGGATAATGCTCGTGCCCTTGGCCGCAAAGTGCGTCGAGTCATCGTAGTTGTGATCGAGCAGGTACGCGCCAGCCGTCGTGCGCGTCTTATTGAAGTAGGATACGTTGACCGTGCCGCTCTTGCCGCTCACGCGGATGCCCATAGTCGGGCGGCCGAGGACAGCTGTGCCGTCCTGCTTGAAGCCGACCGCATACTGCCAGGCATCGGACGAAATGAGCTCGCCGCTGTCGATGACCAGACCGATCGGAATGCCGGTAGACATAACGAAAAAGTCTGCATTCATGCCGCCAAGCACGGTTTTTCCCTGGTTCTGCAGATATTTCACCGCATTTGTGATGGTGGCCTTGCTGCCGTACAGCTGCTCATCGGCGTAGACCATGAGGGGCGTTACACCGGCGTTCGGCGAGTATGTCAGCACGTTCGCGTGCTGCAGACCGGCACTGTTTTTGCCCTCGGTGCGGCTGTACTGCAGACCGCTGCCGAGGGAGTAGGTGTAGCTGAAGCTGTTGTCGAAAACGGCTCCGGCAGCGCCTGCGCATAGCTGCAGAGCGGCAAGCGCGGCTGCAATCAGGCGACAGGGACGTTTGACTGATGTTCTCATAATCCTTGAGTTCCTCCTTTTATTGCGGGTGTGAAAAAAGGGACATACTTTTCAGTATGTCCCTGAGGCTGTCGAAAAACTTCGTTTTCCGAACAGCCTCTCGCTCGAAACCACGCTTTCGAGCGAATCTCGAAGAAAAACCGCGTCCTGCGGACACATTTTTTCTTCCCTTGTATAAATTCCGAGATACACAAGGTGAATTGCCGCATAGCGGCAAGAGAGGGTGGTCTGGGCCATGCTCCCGGAATTTATGAATTTGCAAAGCAAATTCGATTGAATGCGTGCTGCCGCACGAAGCATAAAAATCAAATATTGCTTTTTCGACAAGCTAAGGGACATACTTTTCAGTATGTCCCTAATTATAAACGCATTTAGCAATTTTGTACAGTGCCTTATACGCTCTTTACTACTTTTTCCAGAACCTCGGACAGCTTGGGACTGCGCACCGCGATATCGGCCACTCGATGGTAGAGCGCCTTGCGCGCATTGTACAGGCGGTGTGTTTCCGCCTGCTTGTCCGGCTTATTGAGCAGCGGGCGATTCGTGGAATAGGAAAGGTTCTTCATAATGCGGTAGAACGGTGTGTCGAGCAAGATGAGCAGACCGGTCTCCTTGACAGCCGCCACATTCTCCGGACGGAGGACAGAGCCGCCGCCGAGCGCAAGTACGATGCCGTCTCTCTGAGACAGCTCTTTAATATACGCGGTCTCGCGGTCACGGAAATAGGCTTCGCCCTTTTCAGCGAAAATCTCGGAAATTTTCTTGCCTTCCTTCGCCTCAAGGTAGATGTCCGCGTCAATAAATTCCAGTCCGGTCAGACGCGCCAGCTTACGGCCGATGGTGGTCTTGCCGCTGCCCATAAAGCCGCACAGCACCAGATTTTTCTTGCCATGCTTCTCGTGCAGACGCTTGACCGCCATTTTACCGTAGGTGCGGCGCAGAATGGTTTCGCATGCCTGCGGCTTGAAGGTCACGCCGGTCCAGATGGTCTGCGCATGCGCCGCCTGCATGACCAGCATGAACAGTCCGTCGCGTGTTTTGGTCTTGCGCGGATTGGCGAGCTTCATGGTCGAGGTCACCGGAGGATTGTAGATCGCATCGAACACATACTCGGTCTTGTGCGGCAGATAATGCAGCGGAGCCGCGTTTTCCTTCGGGTACATGCCCACCGGCGTGGAATTGAGCACGATATGAATATCGCGCGGAATGTGCCGGCGGCTGAACACGGAAATGCGTGCGCCCGGAACGGCATCGGTCAGCTGCTTCTGCAGCGCTTCGGCCTTCTCGAGGTTGCGTCCCGTGATGATTAGGTATGCGCCCTGCGTCACGCAGTGGTATGCCATCACGGAAGCCGCGCCGCCGTAGCCGAGCAGCAGCACCTTTTTACCCTGGAGCGATACGCCGTCACGGTTCAGCGACTCCGCAAAGCCGAGGATATCCGTGTTGAAGCCGGTCGCCTTGCCGTCCGCAAAGCGGACTGTGTTGACCGAGTGCAGGTCGCGGGCAGCAGTGTCAATCTCATCGAGCAGGGGGATGACAGCCTTTTTGTGCGGAATCGTGCAGTTGATGCCGCCGAGCTTGCGCTTGGCCAGCTCGAACGCTTCCGGTAAATCCTCGGGCGGCACGGCAACGCCGATGTAGTCCGCGTCCTGACCGGAGGCCTCGAACAGCTGCGCGTGCAGCTCCGGGCTCATCGTGTGGCCGAGCGGCCAGCCAAACAGGGCATAGGTGGTCTTTTTCGGCTCGAAAGCGCGAAATTCGTCCATGGAAAGCAGCATAACTCAGTCCCCCAGACGTTCGAGGGTGTTGAAGAAATCGGGGTAGGAGATGGCAACGACCTCCGGCTTGTCAATGCGGCTTGCGCCCTCGGCTGCCAGACCGAGCACGGCAAGGCTCATCGCAATGCGGTGGTCCTTATAGGTCTCGAAGGATGCGCCGTGCGGTTTGGCACCGCCGTGAACGATCATGCCGTCGTCGGTCTCCTCAACGTCCACGCCTGCCTTGGTCAGCTCGGTGACCATAGCGGCAATGCGGTTGGACTCCTTGACCTTGAGCTCCTGCGCGTCGCGGATAACGGTCTCGCCCTCAGCGAATGCAGCGGCTACCGCGATAACCGGCAGCTCGTCGATCAGACGCGGGATGATAGCGCCGCCGACCTCCACGCCGTGCAGCTTGCTGTATTTGACGGTCAGGTCGCACACCGGCTCGGCCTCATCGCGGAAGTTCGACTCGGTGATGTCCGCGCCCATGTCGCGCAGTACATCAAGAATACCCGTGCGGGTCGGGTTGACGCCCACGTTTTTAATCGTCAGCTCACTGCCCGGAATGATCGCACCGGCAACGAGGAAGAATGCCGCGGACGAAATATCGCCCGGGACCGCAATATCGACCGCATGGAGATCCTCCGGCGGGTCGAGCGTAATGGTGCTGCCGTTGGTCTCAATCTCAACGCCGAGTGCGCGGAACATGCGCTCGGTGTGGTCGCGGGAGGGAGCCGGCTCGATAACGGTTGTCTGACCCTCGGCGTACAGACCTGCCAGCAGGATGGCGCTCTTGAGCTGAGCGGATGCCACCGGCAGACGGTATTCGATGCCGTGCAGCTCGCTCGGGTACAGGGTCAGCGGGCAGAAATTGTCGTTCTTGCCCTCAATGGACGCGCCCATTTCACGCAGCGGCTTCATTACGCGGCCCATCGGGCGCTTCTGGATGGACGGGTCGCCGCTCATGGTAACGGTGAACGGCTGACCGGCCAGAATGCCACACAGCAGGCGGGTGGTCGTGCCGGAGTTGCCGGTGTACAGCGCTTCTGACGGCGCTTCGAGACCGTGCAGACCAACGCCTTCCACGATAACCTCGTCGTCGGTGATGTTAATCTCGACACCCATCTTGCGGAAGCAGTCAATGGTGGACAGGCAGTCCTCGCCCATCAGAAAGCCGGTGATATGGGTGGTGCCGTTGGCAAGTGCGCCGAGCATAACGGCACGGTGCGAGATGGATTTGTCGCCCGGCACGGTAATTTCACCGCGCAAAGGGCCGCAGGGTTGAATTTGCATGGGTTTGTACTCCTTTTATTCGTTAGGCACGCAATAGCTGCCGATTACTTTGATATAGGGAAGCTCCTCATGAAGCTGATACAGCAGGGACTGCACCGCATGGTCGCGCATGTTGCCGGTGAAATCGACATAGAACACATAGCACCACGGGCTGTCCTTGAGCGGACGCGAGTGGATTTCGGTCATGTCGATGCCGTAGTGCGCGATGGTGTCCAGCACGGTGATGAGCGTACCGGACGCGTTCGGGATGTGGAACGCGATCTCGATGCGGTTATCCTCGGGCTGGCAGGTCAGCGTTCTGCTGACGGCGATAAAGCGTGTTTCGTTGTGCTGCATGTCGTTGATGCCCTCGGCGAGAATATCGAGACCGTAGCGCACAGCCGCCTCCTGTGAGCAGATGGCAGCAAGGCTCTTGTCGCCCTTTTTCTGCACGTTCTGGGCCGCAATGGCGGTGTTTGCCACCTCGATGGCCTCCAGATCGTGCTCGGAAATGAAGCTGTGACACTGCGGCAGCGCATGCGGATGCGAGCAGACACGCTTGACATCCTCGAGCTTTGTGCCAGGCACCGCTGCCAGACAGTGCGAGATTTTCTTGATGTACGAGCGGTTGATGTACAGGTCGTAGTCGAGCAGGAGGTCATAGACTTCGCTGACCGTGCCTGCGGTTGTGTTCTCGACCGGCACAACGCCGATATCGGCCTTGCCGTCGCGGACGGACTGGAAAACCTGCTCCCAGGTGGGTACGTTGTGCGGTTCGCAGTTCGGGAACAGCGCACGCGCGGCCAGCTCCTGATACGCACCCGGAACGCCCTGATAGAACACGGTTTTCGGCTCGATAAGCGATTCGCTCGGCTTAAACGGAAACTTTTCCGGCGCCTGACGCAGAATTTCGCTGTACTGATACTCGCGGCTTGCACGGATCATGCTCTGCAGAAGGGAAACATACTTGAGCTGCAGCTCCTCCTCCATACCGGCGGAGCGCTTCTCAACGATTTCCGCTTCACGGTCGGGCTTGTAGATTTTATCATCCGACTGGGCCTTGGTCTTTGCGACCTCGAGAGCCAGCGACATACGCAGCAGGAACAGCTCTCGGATAGCGGAGTCAACGCGGTTGATATCCTGACGGATTTCGGAAAGTTCACGCATGATAACCCTTCGCCTCCCTCAGAAGATCTGCCAGTGCAACGGCACAGGCGGCCTCGACCACCGGCGCGGCGCGGGTGACGATGCACGGATCGTGGCGACCGTGGATGGACAGCGGCTCGACCTTGCCGGTGCGGATGTTGAGCGTATCCTGCACCATGCCGATGGACGGCGTAGGCTTGATGCACGCGCGTACGATGAGCGGCATGCCGCTCGTGATGCCGCCGAGGATGCCGCCGTTGTTGTTGGTTTCGGTCTTGACAACCCCGTTTTCCTCATAAAACGGGTCGTTTGCGTGCGAGCCGCGCAGAGCAGCGAAGGCAAAGCCTGCGCCGAACTCCACGCCCTTGACAGCGGGCACGCCGAACAGGATAGAGGACAGGCGGCTCTCCACGCTGTCGAGCATCGGACTGCCGATACCGGCCGGCAGGCCGACCGCTGCGCACTCGATGACGCCGCCGACCGAATCCTGCTCCTCACGCGCTTCCTCGATAGCGGCCAGCATGGCCTCGAGTGCACGCGGGTTGTTGACCGGGTATTCAGCGTTCCGCAGCGTATCCAGCTGCTCGGCGGTGACTTCTACATCATCAAACGGCATATCCTGAATCTGTGCGATGGACTGGATGTGCGAACCGACCGTCACACCCTGCTCCTTGAGCCACAGCTTGCACAGCGCACCGGCAAACACCAGCGGAGCTGTCAGCCGGCCGGAGAAATGGCCGCCGCCGCGCGGGTCGTTGCAGGAATCGTAGCGCAGCATACCCGTGTAGTCCGCGTGACCGGGACGCGGTTGTGCCGCCAGTTCGGCGTAGTCGTTCGAGCGCTGATTGGTATTGCGGATGACGGCACAGATGGGCGTGCCGGTCGTTTTGCCGTTGTAGATACCGGACTGCACCTCCGGCTTGTCCGGCTCCTTGCGTGCGGTGGACTGCTTGTTGCGGCCCGGTGCGCGGCGCTCCATCTCGCGCAGGACAAACGCCTCGTCATATGCCACACCGGACGGGAATCCGTCTATCACAACGCCGATGCCCGTGCCATGCGATTCACCGAAAATGGAAATTTTAATTGCATTGCCCCAGGTAGAACCCATGTTTCTCCCTCCTTACAGCTTCAGAACGTATTCGTGCAGCTTTTCTGCGTCAATCGGCGTAATTTCCGCCCGACCGGCTTCGCGCACGAGGATAAAGTTGACCGTTGCACCGAATTTCTTTTTGTCCGACAGCAGAGCATTAAAGATGGACTCGCGGTCGTAGTTCAGCTCGGTCGGCAGACCGATGTGCTTCAACAGGTCGATGAGCGGCGCTGTCAAATCCTCGTTGCCCAGCAGAGCGGACAGCCGCATCGCTGCTACCATGCCGATCGCCACCGCCTGACCGTGGGTGAGGTCGGTGTAGTTGCCCAGCTTTTCTGCCGCGTGGCCGATGGTGTGTCCAAAGTTCAGTATCATGCGCAGACCGGTGTCGTGCTCGTCGATGGCAACCACATCACGCTTGATCTTTACGCACTCGTAAATGATATTTTCAATATTCGTCTTGTAGTCCGGCTGAGAAACCATCGTCAGGATTTCCCGGTTGGAAATGTAGCCGTACTTGATGACCTCGGCCATGCCGTCTGCAAAGGTGCTGTCCGGCAGGGAAGCGAGCACGTTCGGGTCGATGAGCACGAGTCGCGGCTGATAGAACGCGCCGACGAGGTTTTTACCCTCGGGCAGATCAACGCCGGTCTTGCCGCCAACCGAGGAATCCACCTGCGCGAGCAGCGTGGTCGGAATCTGGCACAGTGATACGCCGCGCAGGAAGGTCGCCGCCGCAAAGCCGGTGATGTCGCCGACAACACCGCCGCCGAGCGCGATAATCAAATCCTTGCGGGTCATGCCGGCGGTCAGCAGATCATGGTAAATACCTTCAACCGTGGAAAGCTGCTTGTGCTCCTCACCGGCGGGAATGACCGTGTGCGTCACCGGCAGGGAGAACTGCTTTTCCAGCTTCTCGAGATACAGCGGCGCTACCGTTGAATCCGACACGATATGCACGCGGCTGGGCGAAAAGGTTTCGAGGATTACCGTGCCCGCATGGTCCAGCAATCCGGTTTCGATATGAATTTCGGACACGCCGTTCGCGCCCGTCAGACTCAGCGTTTCTGCCATTTTTACAACACCCTTTTGGTTGAATTAGTAATTAGGAATGGGGAATTAGTAATTGCCGTTATCCTTTATATTTGCGAAGGAGGTCGGTGGAACACCGACCTCCGGCTATCTTACATTATAATGCGTATCAGATTTCTCTGTCAACTGCCGCTGCAACAGCGCGCAGTGCGTTCATGGTGTGGTGGAACGAATCGTAGGTCAGCGACTGTGCACCGTCGGACAGAGCATGTGCAGGATCGTTGTGAACCTCAATCATCAGACCGTCTGCGCCGGCTGCAACAGCAGCCTTTGCCAGCGGCTCGACCATCCAGTAAATGCCGCCTGCATGGGACGGATCAACGACGACCGGCAGATGGCTCATGCGCTTGAGCACCGGAACGGCGGAAATATCAAGCGTGTTGCGGGTGTACTTCTCGTAGGTGCGAATGCCGCGCTCGCAGAGGATAACGTTCTCGTTGCCGCCCGCCATGATGTACTCGGCGCTCATCAGGAATTCCTCCATGGTGTTTGCGAAGCCGCGCTTGAGCAGGATCGGCTTGCGGGTCTGGCCGAGTTCTTTCAGCAGCTCGAAGTTCTGCATATTGCGTGCGCCGACCTGGAAGCAGTCGCACTTGTCCATGAAGATGTCGATGTGCGCCGGATTGGTGATCTCGGTGACAACCGGCAGACCGGTTGCCTCATGCGCCTTGTGCAGCAAGTCCAGACCCTCAGCCTTCAGACCCTGGAAGGAGTACGGGGAAGAACGCGGCTTCCATGCACCGCCGCGGAGAACGGTAGCGCCGTCTGCCTGCACATGCTTCGCCACGTCGATGATCTGCTCCTCGCTCTCGACCGAGCACGGGCCGGCCATAACGACCAGCTTCTTGCCGCCGACAACAACGCCCGGTGCAATCTCAACGACAGAGTTGTCCGGATGGAACTTGCGGTTTGCCAGCTTGAACGGCTCCTGCACCTTGATAATGTTCTCAACCTGCGGGTCGAGCATCAGGGCGTCCTTGTCAACAGCACCGGTGTCGCCGACCAGACCGATAACGATGGTGTCCTCGCCGTAGATCGGGTTTGCCTTTACGTTCCAGCGCTCGATATGCTGGGACAGCTCCTCAACGTGCTCATGGGTCGTGCCCTGCTTCATAATGATGATCATGTTGTGTATCTCCTTTATATAGGTGGTATTTGCTGTTTGTCACGGCAGAATGGGTATAAAAAAAGCCCTTCATCCACAAAGAGGGACGAAAGACAAACGGTTCCGCGGTACCACCCACATTCGGCATAACAATGCCGCACTTTTTCGGATACAAATATATCCTATCCCTGTAACGGAGGAAATCCGTCAGCGCCTAATTCGATAGGGTTCAGCGCCGCAGCTCAGGAGGGAACTTCATCGTACCGGCGTCTGCGTCCGTTTCCAGTCATGCCGGACACTCCCTGAAAGCCGCACGTGGAACGATTACTTTCCTCTGTCATCGCTTTGTGCAATATTTGTGTTTATTATATCGCTGGCCGGGCGAGTTGTCAATGACTGATTTGACATGGTTCGATGAAAAAATGCATAAATTTTCATGTATTCTGACAAGTCCCTGGCCTTCCGCACGTCAAGCGGATGCGCAATGAGCCACCGCAGGGCGGGATGAGGTCATCCTGCCCTGCAATACAGATTGGCAATGAAGGATAATGGTCAATCACAACATTCCTTTTCCATCCTCAATTCTCAAGTTACTCTTCTACTTTAGTAATCTGCGGCATAGTCTATAGTGGTGATGAAAATGGACAAACGAAAAGCGGCCTTCCGGCAGGCGATTTCGTGCCTGCCGCCGATACGGCGGGCGCAGCTGGAGCGGCTGGACAGGCTGGAGGACATCGAGGAATTACGCTTTCGCGCGGGACAGCCGCCTGCGGCGAAAACCGCCGTCGGAGAGCGGCCGATCCCGCTTGAGGCGGTCACATCGGCGGAGCTGCGCGAGATGCTCAGCCGCGCCGCGCAGTATTCTGTGCATAGTTATGCAGACAGTCTGCGGCACGGCTTTCTGACTTTATCCGGCGGGCATCGGCTGGGCATCTGCGGCACAGCCGCCGAAGAGGACGGCCACGTTCTTGGGGTGCGCGGCCTGAGTTCAATCAACCTGCGCATTGCACATCAAGCTGAGGATTTACAGGCGCAGATTGCCCGTTGGATAGGAACGGACGAGCCGCAGTCTGCCTTGCTCCTGTCACCGCCGGGATATGGCAAAACGACCTTGCTGAGAGAGTGGGTGCGCTACTTCTCCGACCGCGGTTTCACTGCTGCGATTGCGGACGAGCGCAGCGAGATTGCCGCTCTTGCGGACGGTGTACCGCAGCTTGCGGTCGGGCGCTGCACGGATGTGATGGAAGGCTGCTCGAAATGGCAGGCGGCGGTCATGCTGCTCAAAACCATGTCGCCTGCCCTGCTCGCTCTTGATGAAATTACTGCGCCTGAGGACGCAAAGGCGGTATCGCTCTGCACGCACTGCGGAACGGCAGTGATTGCGTGTGCACACGCGGCCGGGCTGGATGATCTGCGGCAGCGGCCGATCTACCGTGAGCTGCTCGCGCTCGGCGCATTTCATCAAGCGGTTATTATCGAAAAACGGGACGGACAGCGGGTCTACCGCATGGAACGATGGGAGGAGACGAAATGTTAAAGCTAATCGGTTCGGTGATGGTGTTCGGCTCATGTGCGGCGCTCGGACTGTCCGCGCGGCAAAATCTGCGGCGCAGAGTGGCGGCGGCAGACGCCATGCTGCTTGCGCTCGGTCTTATCCGCAGCGAGATTTCCGGAAGACGGACACCTATGCCGGAAATTGTCGGTCTGCTGACGGAAAACGAGCAGCCGATTATCCGCAAAGTCTTTCGCACGCTGCAGCGCCGCCTGCGGGAGCAGAACGGTCTGTCGCTCGGCTACCTGTGGCGCAGCACCTTGCGGGACTGCCGCGCACAGGTCGGACTTGGCGCGCAGGAGTGCGATATTCTGTGCGACGCCGCAAACTACTTAGGCCGCTACGATGCGGACGAGCAACTGACCGGACTGTCGCAGGTGGAGCGGCGGCTGGCGGCCTCGCGGGAGGCAGCGCAGGAGGATTTGGCAAATCGGGGAAATCTGTACCGGACCTGCGGCATTGCGCTCGGTCTGCTGGTGATTCTGGTGCTGATCTAAGCGGAGGAAAACGATGGATGTTGATCTGATTTTCCGCATTGCGGCGGTAGGAATTTTAGTGGCGGTGCTCGGACAGCTGCTCTCCCGCTCGGGCAGGGAGGAGCAGGCGCTGATGACGACACTCGCGGGTTTAATTGTCGTTTTGATGCTGATTGTTCAGGAAATCGACCGCCTGTTCACCATGATGAAAAATGTATTTGGGTTTTGACGATGGAATTAGGCTTGATTTGCGGCATTGTCCTTGCGGCGCTCACGCTGTCACTGGTGCTGAAAAAGGACGCGCCCGCTATCGCGTTTCTGCTGGTGCTGACGGCAGGCGTGATCCTGCTTTTGCGGGTGTTCAGCGCAGCCGGAAGCGCGGCGCAGCGGTTTTCCGGTCTGTTCTCGCAGTGCGGCTTGGATTCCGCGCTGTATCTGCCGGTGTGCAAGGCAGTCGGTGTGGCGGTCGTGGTGCGGATCGCAGCCGCGCTTTGCCGGGACGCCGGTCAATCCGCGCTTGCCGCCAAGATGGAGATTGCAGGCGCTGTCCTGACGCTTTCCGTGTGCCTGCCGCTTTTCGAGCAGGTGCTCGACCTTATTACGGAGTGGGCGGTATGAGCAAACGCAAACTGGCGCTGAATGCCATTCTCGTGCTCCTGCTGTTCCTGCCGTTCGCGCATGCGGCTGTGAGTGAGGAACAGGTGCAGTCAGTCGGCGGCAGCAGCCTGACTGACGCTATGCCGAACAGTGCGCGGCAATACCTTGACGGCGTATCGCCGGAAAACGCGGACACGCTGTCGGATTCGGTCTCCCGCGTGCTGGAAAACATGACCTCGGACAGCCAAAGTGCGATTCGGACTGCACTTGGCGGACTGTTGCGCGTAGCCGTGATTGTGCTGCTGGCCTCGGCGGCGCGCGGCTTTTCTGCGGCGGCGGGCGGAGAGGCCAACGATTGGATCGACATGGCGGCGGCACTCGGCTGTGCGGCAGTGCTACTGCGGGATTTCACGGGTGTGCTGTCGCTCTGCCGCGACACGCTCGACCAGATCGGCGTGTTTTCGGGCACGCTCCAGCCGGTGCTCGCCACTGTACTTGCGACCGGCGGCAACACGGCGACCGCAACGGTTTTACAGGCGGCGACCATGGTGGTGTTTGATCTTGTGATACGGCTGGTGAACGCCCTGCTTGTTCCGGCGGCGTGCGCGTATCTTGCTATCACGGCGGTGGATGCCGCGGCAGGCAACGGCATGCTGCGCGGCATCGCAGACGGCATAAAATCCCTGACCTCGGGTGTACTTAAACTCATTTTAACGCTGTTCACCGCATATCTTGCGATAGCGGGCGGTGTTTCCGGCAACGTGGACCGCATGACGCTCAAGACCGCGAAACTTGCGGTGTCCGGTGCGGTTCCGGTGGTCGGCGGTGTGATTTCGGACGCGACCGAAACCATGCTGTCCGGTGCGGCTCTGCTGCGCGGCTCAATCGGCATTTTCGGGATGCTGTGTGTAGCGGCTATCTGCTTTGTGCCGTTCGTTCGGGCGGGAGCAAGCTATTTGTGCTACAAGGCGGGGGCTGCTGTACTCTCGCCGCTGTGCTCGGACGGCATGAAGCGGTTCCTCGAAAACGTGGGCACCGGCTTTGGTCTGCTGCTCGGCATGCTGAGCACCTGCTGTATGATTTTATTCCTCGAACTCGTGTATATGGTGGCGATGGTGAAACCGATATGACTGAATTACTGCAAACAATATTACTGCGCGTGACGATCGCGGGAGCCGCGTCTGCGGTGGCGCTCAAGCTGGCAGGCGGCGGAGCCTTAAAAGAGGTTGTGCGGACAGCCGCCGGTCTGCTCATGCTGCTGGCGCTCCTGCAGCCGCTGGCGGGACTGCACTTGCTGTCGTGGAACTGGCAGAGCAGCGTCTCGCAGAGCGACTTAGACGAAATGCAGGCGCGCAACATGCAGACCACGATGAGCACGGTCGCGGCGAGCATTGCGAAGGCGGTGCAGCAGCGTGCGGAGGAAGCCGGTATTCCGTGCACGGTGAATGTGGAGATGGCAAATGACGCGGACGGCTTGCTGCAGGTCGATAAAGTGACCGTGTACTACGACAGTACAGCGGCGAATCGCCTGTCCGAGCTGCAAAGTCTGCTGACCAAGGAATGCGGCGTACCCGCAGAACGACAGGAGCTGATCGCAAGATGAAACTGCCGGATAACGAAAACTTAACTGCCGTCAAGGAGAAAATCCTGCCGGTTTTGAAGAAATACCGGGCCGTACTGGCGGTATTGCTCGCGGGCGTGCTGCTGCTCACCTCGGGGCACAGCGGAAACACGGAGCAGGTGCAGACCACAAGTGCGGATACAACGGTTTCGCAGTCGTTCGACCTGAACGATTTTCAACAGGAACTGGAGACGAGGCTTTCGGGGATTTCCGGCGCCGGACGTGTGGAGCTCATGCTGTCGCTCGATCAGACCGAGGAATCGGTCTACGCGGTCAACACCCGCCAGACAAGCGGGAGTGACAGCCGCAGCCGGGAAAGCGATGTGAGCGTGGTCTCGAACGGCAGCTGCGGCGAAACGCCCGTGACGGTCAAGCGCGTTCTGCCGGTATTCCGCGGTGCGGTCGTGCTGTGCGATGGCGCGGATGACGCATCCGTTCGGCTGTCCGTCACACAGGCGGTGAGCACGGTGTGCGGCATCGGCGCAGACAAAGTTACGGTTCTGAAAATGAAATCCGATACATAAGGTATACCAATTCGTTAGGAGGGCAGGCAGATGAAGAAGATCAAAAAACGCGGAGCGGTCTACGGTGTGATCGCGCTGCTGCTGTGCGCAGCGGCTTACCTGAACTGGAGCTACGTTGACACGCCGGAGGACCTTCTTGCGGCGCAGCAGACCGACGCACAGGCGGATACGCAGACCGATACCTCGGCGGACAGTGCCGCCGGTGAGAGCGATTACTTTGCGTCCTCGCGGCTGACGCGCACGCAGGCGCGAGACGAAGCGGTGAGCACACTCAAGGAACTCAGTGAGAGCGACACCGCAGACCAGAGCGCAAAAGACGACGCGGCGGCACAGATTTCCGCACTGGCGGATGACACGGTGGCCGAAGCCAACATCGAGAGCCTGATTCGCGCCAAAGGCTACGAGGACGCAGTTGTGATGCTCGGTGACAGCAGCGCGAATATCGTGGTAGCGCCGCCGGACGGTGGTCTGCAGGCTGAGGACGTGGCTGTTATCCGCGATATCGTTATCTCGGAGACCGGCATGACAGCGGGGCAGATCAAAATCGTGGAAGCGTCTTAATGAACATCGTGTATTTTTACTTTGCTTTTTACACAAACTGTGCTATAATGCTCTTAGACAATACCGGATGATGGGATTGTCTCAAAAAAGGAGAGTGAGCACTATGGCAGATCACAAGGAGTACTGGTCCACCGAAAGCGATCAGGGCTCTATCCGTATCTCTGAGGATGTTGTTGCGTCTATCGCAGCACTGTCGGCCTCGGAAACCAAGGGTGTCAGCGGTTTGTATTCCAGCCTGACGAGCGACATTGTCGGCTTTATCAGTAAAAAGAATTTGTCCAAGGGCGTTCGTATCGAACTCGGCGACGATGATACCGTTAAGGTAGAGATCGGTTTCCTCGCACTGTTCGGCTACAACATCTGCGATGTGGCAAAGGAAGTGCAGGAGAACGTCAAGTCCTCGATCGAGTCCATGACCGGTCTGCGCGTTGTCGAGATCAACGTGCATGTCGGCGGCGTGACATTCAAGCCGTCCGCTTCGGCTGAGGAAAAGGCCGAGCCGGCACCGTCCGAGACCGAAACTCCGGCGGAGACGGCAGACGCCGAGTAACATAAGCAAAACAGGCATGGTTGCGGCTGTGCCTGTTTTTTGTTGTCCGGTTTTATGAAATATGGAATACCGCCTTGCGTTTTGCCCGAAAATAGGATAAAATAGTTATACTGAATAATAGGCAAAATTTGCGTAGAATATAGGAGGTCCTGCCGCATGTGTGTGATGAGCAGAACAAAAGCAAGAGAAATTGCGCTGCACCTGATTTTTGAGATGGGGTTCCAGCAGTTTGAAGAAGAAAATCTGAACGAGCGACTGGATGAGGAAATCATGAAGTCCATCAGCGGCGATATCGCACTGTATGAGGGCAAGCTGAGCGAGGAACAGACCGCGTATATCCGCGCGGTGGTAAAGGGTGTGGCGAACGACCTGCCGGTGCTCGATACCATTATCGAGGCCAATTCCAAGGGCTGGTCGCTCAACCGTTTGTCCCACATGACCATCGCGGTACTGCGTCTGGCGCTCTTTGAGATGCGCGATGTAGACGACGTTCCGGTCGGCGTAGCCATCAACGAGGCCGTTGAGCTGGCGAAGAAGTACGACACCGAGGATGCGGCTTCCTTCATCAACGGCGTGCTCGGCTCTGCCGCCCGTGCAGAGTTCCCGCAGGAAAAGCAGGAGAGCACCAATGCCTGAGCGCTTTCTGGGAATTGATACGTCCAACTATCGCACGTCAGCGGCGATTTATAACGCCGAGACCGGTGAGTGGGTCAACCGCGGCGGACTGCTGACCGTGCCGGAAGGCGCGATCGGTCTGCGCCAGTCGGATGCGCTGTTCCAGCATACCGTGCGTCTGCATGAAAAAATCGAGGCTCTGCCGCAGGGAGAGGTGCGCGCCATCGGCGTCAGCACCCGTCCCCGCGCGGTGGAAGGCTCGTATATGCCGTGTTTTCTGGCAGGAGAGAGCGTCGCGCGGAGCGCGGCGCATTTGCTTTCCGTGCCGCTTTTTACCGTTTCCCATCAGCAGGGACATATCGCGGCAGCGGCGCTGTCGGCTGGCAAGCTGGATTTGCTTGACGGCGAATTCCTGGCGTGGCACCTGTCCGGCGGCACGAGTGAGCTGCTGCATGTGAAGTGCGGCGCGGACGGCCTGCCGGACTGCACCTGCATCGGCGGCACGACCGACCTTGCAGCCGGTCAGCTGCTCGATCGCGCGGGAAATCTGCTCGGTCTGCCGTTCCCGTCCGGCGGCGCACTGGACGCGCTGGCGCTCACCGCCGAGCCGGAAAAGGGTTTCAAACCCAAGGTAAACGAGTGTAAATTCTCGCTCTCCGGTATGCAGAATCAGGTAGAGAATAAATTCAAGACCGCCGAACCGAAGCAGATGGCGCGTTTTGCACTCGAGACCGTGGCAAATGCCGTTATCAAAGCCACCGAGCAGGCGCGCGAGCAGTATCATTGCCCGATTTTATGCGCCGGCGGCGTCATGGCCAGCCAGATCATCCGTGCCCGCATGAATAAGCGGTTCGGCGGGGAGGTCTCCTTTGCGGAGCCAACGCTCTCTGGAGATAACGCAGTGGGCGTGGCAGTGCTGGCGGCAAAACTCTGTAACAGATAGGAGGTAGGAGTTAGGAAGCAGAAATGGAGAATTGAAAATGGAGAATGGAAAATGAACCAAACTCCTCACTCCTTCCTCCTCACTCCTAACTTGTTGGAATGGCAACGATCTACACAGTATCTCAATTAAACAATGAAATAAAGGACTTGCTCGATGCGGTCCCCGGCTACCGCGGGTTAATGGTGCAGGGCGAAATCTCGAACTACAAGGCGCATTCGTCCGGGCACCACTACATGACGCTCAAGGACGAAAACGCGGCCATCAATGCGGTCATGTTCCGTTCGGATGCGATGCGGCTGAAATTCCGTCTGCAGAACGGCATGAAGGTCATCGTCAAGGCGCGCGTCAGCTCGTTCCCGCGCACAGGCGCGGTGCAGCTTTATGTGTCCGAGATCATTCCGGACGGTGCAGGTGCGCTCAACCTTGCGTTTGAGCAGCTCAAGGCGAAATTGCAGGCGGAAGGCCTGTTCTCCGAGCGGTATAAGAAGCCCATCCCGTCCTGTCCGGACAGTATCGCGCTCGTGACCTCGCCGACCGGCGCGGCGGTGCGCGACATGATCCGCATTCTCGGCAGGCGCTGGCCAATGGCCAAGGTTGTGCTCTATCCGGCGCAGGTGCAGGGACAGGGCGCGGCGGAGAGCATTGCACGCGCAATCGCTCTGGCGAACGCCATCGGCGAAGCAGATGTCATTCTGTGCGGCCGAGGCGGCGGCTCGATGGAGGATTTGTGGGCATTCAATGAGGAAGTGACTGCCCGGGCGATTTTTGCCTCCGAGATTCCGGTGATTTCCGCGGTCGGTCATGAGCCGGATTTCACGATTGCGGACTTTGTTGCCGATCTTCGTGCGCCTACGCCGTCCGGTGCGGCGGAGCTTGCCGTGCCTGACAGAGCCGAGTACGCGCTGAACTTACGCACACTGGATGCACGTCTGCACACGGCGGCGCACCGCAGGGCAGAGCAGCAGAGAAAGCTGCTGGACGGTCTGCAGGAGCGGCTGTCGAACCGCACACCGATGAAATACATCGAGGAAAAACGCCTGCTGCTGACACAGACCGGGGAACGCCTGCTTTCGGCGGTTCCGGTACGGCTGGAGACCGAGCGCAACCGACTGAACGGACTGCAGCAGCGCCTGCTCGCGGCAGGACAAAGCGGCCTGCATCGCCGTAAACTGCGGTTTGCACAGACCGTAGCGACACTCGACGCAATGAGTCCGCTGCGCGTTCTGGGACGCGGCTACGCAGTAGCGACCAAGGGTGTCAAGCACACGGTCGTAACCGATGCAGCGGCGCTCAAGCAGGGAGACACTCTGCATATTCAATTCGCAAAAGGTGCGGCTGACTGCCGCGTGACCGATATCGAGGAGGACAAGTAACATGGCGGAAAGAACATTTGAAAGCCAGATGGCACGTCTGGAAGAGATCGTGCGGCTGCTCGAGCGCGGTGAAGCGCCGCTGAACGAAAGCATGAAGCTGTTCGAGGAGGGCACCAGACTGTCCGCGTCCCTCGGCAAGCTGCTGGACAAGGCCGAGCAGAAGGTCACCGTCATGCAGGAGAACATGCAGGGTGAACTCACAGAGCAGCCGTTTGCGGCAGAGGAGGAAGCAAAATGACGTTTTCCGAGCAGTTAAAGGCAGATATTGCGCTCATTGAACCTGCACTGGAGAAATACCTCTCGCGGGAGACCAGCGAGGGCTACGACCGCATTTTCGAGGCTGCAAAGTACTCCGCGATGGCAGGCGGCAAGCGCCTGCGCCCGGTGATCGTGCTGGAATTCTGCCGCCTGTGCGGCGGCGATATCGAGAAGGCGCTGCCGTTCGCGTGTGCGCTTGAGATGATCCATACCTACTCACTCATCCACGATGACCTTCCGTGTATGGACAACGACGACTTGCGCCGCGGCAGACCGACCTGCCACAAGGCTTTCGATGAAGCGACGGCGGTCCTCGCGGGTGACGGACTGCTGACGGCGGCTTTTGAGACGGCTTCGGCGGCAAAGGATGTTCCGGCGGAGACCATTGTGCGCTGCATTCGTATTCTGGGCGAAAACGCGGGCATGAATGGCATGATCGGCGGTCAGGTGCTCGATATGGGCGCCGAGCACCGCAAAATCTCGCTCGACGAGCTGCGTCTGCTGCAGAAGCTGAAGACCGGGTGCCTGCTCCGTGCGGCGTGTGAACTCGGCTGTGCGGCTGCCGGTGCGACTGACGAGGACACCCTCACTCGGGCACGCGCTTACGGCGAAAAGCTGGGCCTGGCGTTCCAGATTGAGGACGATATCCTCGATATTGAGGGAGATGCCGCAACACTCGGAAAATCCATCGGCAAGGACGCGGCCAGTGAGAAATCCACATTTCCATCGCTGCTCGGTCTGGAGGAATGCCGAGAGCTTGCGGCAAAGCTGACCGAGGAAACGGTGGACGCGGTAAAACCGCTGGACGGTCATGCGTTCCTCGTCGAACTGGCGCGCAGCCTGACCGGCCGCACCAGGTAAGACACACATTCACATAAAATTTACACACATTTCTTGAATATTTATGCGTTCTGTGTTAATATAACAGATAAGTGACGTAGTATCCTAGTCAGTTCATGCGATTCCCAAGACGGGCCTAAAAATCCGTAGACGGGCATATCGATGAAGTCTCTGGTGTTTGCTTCTTACGCCCAGTTTGGGGTGGATGCTGGAGGTTAAGGCTTGAGGGCGCGCTTCAATGGCATGAAGTACCGACCCTCTTGCCGTGGAGACCCGTGACTGTCGGATGCCTATAGCATTTCATAAGAGATTGATGGACGTCCAACGGCACGGGATGAAACCTGCAATGCGGTGCAGCGGAAGTTACAAAGGATTGATCACCGACGTAAGGACCAAAGTGCTGTGTGCAGTGTAGCCTGCCTTGAGTGGCCATGGTGAATAAGGTATCCGCCTGCGGTTTCCCGGCCAGGAACGCCGCGGGAATTGACTTTTGAAACCATGTCTGCAAAAGAGGCTAAGAATCGTTTTGACTGTAGTGGAAATCACCTAGGCTATTCTAACGAGGCAGACCGTGGATTGCAGTGCGGACTCAGTGGCAATTCGGTCCCGAACATGGTAACATCTCGGCACGGACTTTAATGGGAAACCCCCTTGACGGCGACGCGAGGCAGTCCGCGGGGAAAACCAACCGAACCTCAAGCCGCAAGATTTACTCGGTCTGCCGTCACTTACCTTATAAAAGAAAAGCCGTATTTGCGGCTTATGATAGACGCTCCGGCGGCGGAATTTGCGGTTTGCCGCAATTTTCTGCTATTATGGAATAAATCCGGGGCAAAAATCGGTGAAGGAGTTATCTTCAGTGGATACGACCGACAAACAAAAGAAAAAACCGCCGCAAAAGCCCAAGGCTGTTAATACCGCATGGGTCGGCTTGATCACTGTCATCAGCTTTGCGCTGAGCGTTGTCATGTCCTATATCTCGAACGAAGCATTGGCCAGTGCGGGCACGATTCTGTCCTTTGCTGTGCTGCTGATCTTCATTGCGCTCGGCATTGTGTTTGACATGATCGGCGTAGCATCCACCTCGGCGACCGAGAAGGAATTTCACTCGATGGCGGCCCACCGTGTGCGCGGCGCGCGCGAGGCGGTCTGGATGGTGCGAAACGCAGAGAAGGTTTCCAGCATCTGCAACGATGTGGTGGGCGATATCTGCGGCATTATCTCCGGTGCGACCGGAGCGCTCATTGTTGCACATATCACCTCGGGCGTGAGTGCGGGACTCAAGGTTGTGGTATCTCTGCTGATTACCGGTCTGGTTTCGGCACTGACCATCGGCGGCAAGGCAGCCGGCAAGGGAATCGCGGTGATGTGCAGCAGCAAGGTGCTGGCGCTCTGCGGACGCGTGCTGTCCGTTCTGCCGCTCAAGCTGGATAACCGAAAGTAACGATATAAATACAGATAAACTGCCTTTCCAAAGGTGGGGATATTGATGAAGCAGAAACGATACGGAATTTTAGACAATATAAGCAGTCCTGCCGATTTGCGCGGACTGTCGTACGACACACTCGGCGTGCTGTGCGCTGCGCTGCGCGAGTTCATTGTGGACTCGGTGTCGCAGACCGGCGGTCATTTGGCGTCCAATCTGGGCATTGTAGAGCTGGCTGTCGCACTCGAGCGCGAGTTCGACTCCTCACGCGACCGCATCATCTACGATGTAGGCCATCAGTGCTATGTCCACAAGATCCTGACCGGTCGGCGCGATCGCTTTGACACGCTGCGGCAGTATGGCGGCCTGTGCGGCTTTATGAAGCCGGAGGAGAGCATCACCGACCCGTGCATCACGGGACATGCCTCGGATTCGGTTTCGGTGGCGCTCGGCATGGCGCATGCACGCACGATTAAAAACCAGAAATATCACGTTGTCGCGGTCATCGGCGACGGTGCGCTGACCGGCGGCATGGCATATGAGGCGCTGAGCAGCGCCGGCACCTCGCGGGAGCCGTTGCTCGTGGTGCTCAACGACAACAATATGTCGATCGCCAAGAATGTCGGCGGACTTAGCCGCCATTTGTCTCGCCTGCGTGTCAGCCCGCAATATCTGCGTGCAAAAACCCGCATCAAGGAGCGGCTCAGCCGTATTCCGGGCGGCGGAACGATCACGCGCGCGGTTTCGCGCTTCAAGGCTAAGATCAAGCGGGCTGTCCTGCCGACCTCGCTGTTCGAGCAGATGGGCTTTACCTATCTCGGTCCGGTGGACGGTCATGACCTCAAGAGCGTGTGCGAGTTCCTGGCACTGGCGAAAAAAATGAAAAAACCGGTTCTGCTGCATGTTATGACACAGAAGGGCAGAGGCTATGCCCCGAGTGAGCAGTATCCGGAGAAATACCACGGCGTTTCCAAGTTCGACCGCGTAACAGGCGCACCGCTTGCCGCGAAGAAAGAGGATTTTTCTGCGTTCTTCGGCAAGGAGCTTTGCGCACTCGCTGAGAAGGATAACCGCATTTGTGCGATCACGGCAGCTATGCCGTCCGGCACGGGACTGACCCGCTTTGCGGAGAAATTCCCGGAACGCTTTTTCGATGTCGGCATCGCCGAGGAGCACGCCATCGGTATGGCGGCTGGTATGGCGGCACAGGGACTGGTGCCGGTAGCGGCCATTTACTCGACCTTCCTGCAGCGCGCTTATGACCAGATCGTTCACGATATTGCAATCGAAGGTCTGCACGTTGTCCTGTGCGTGGACCGCGCGGGCATTGTCGGCGCGGACGGCGCAACGCATAACGGTGTGCTGGATATCGCGTTCCTGCGGTCTGTCCCGGGCGTGAAGATTTTCTGTCCGTCCGACTTTGCGGAACTCCGAGCCATGCTGTCCCGTGCGATTTACAGGGAGACCGGACCGGTCGCTATCCGTTACCCGCGCGGCAGCGAAGGCGCGTACCGCAGGGAGCTGTCGGCGCAGCCGCTCGTGTGCGTACACGAGCAATCCGGCAGCGAGGTGACGATCGTCACACACGGCATTATGGTCAATCAGGCGATCGACGCCGCGGAAATCCTCATGCACGAGGGCATCCGCGCACAGGTTTACAAGGTAAATGAAATCGGCAGCGGACTGGAACAGGCGTATGCCGAGGAGAAGGAAAAACTCGGCGGCTGGTGTGTCGTTGCGGAGGACGTTGTGCCGAACGGCAGCGTCGGCGAGTGGCTTGCCGCGCACCGCAGCGAGCGTACCGATCTTCTGAATACCGGCAACCGCTTTCTGCCGCACGGCGGCGTAAACGAGCTGTACCGTCACTGCGGCATTGATGCCGAGGGCATTGCGGCATATATCATGAAAAATCGGAATGGGAAGGAGAACAGCGTTGGCTAAGAAGAGACTGGACGTATTGCTGTTTGAAAAGGGTCTTTGTCCCTCGCGGGAGCGTGCAAAGACTGCGATTATGGAGGGAATCGTTTACATTGCAGGCCAGAAGGCGGGCAAAGCAGGCGATATGGTTGACGAAAACGCCGAACTGGAGGTTCGCGGCAACGAGAACGCATTTGTGTCCCGCGGCGGCAAGAAGATCGAGAAGGCGCTCAACTACTTTAACATCGACCCGACCGATCTGGTCGTGATGGACGTTGGTGCATCGACCGGCGGCTTTACCGACTGCCTGCTGCGCCGCGGTGCGCGCAAGGTGTATTCCATCGACGTCGGCTATGGCCAGCTGGCGTGGAGTCTGCGTCAGGATCCGCGTGTCAAGTGCATGGAGCGCACCAATATCCGCTATGTAACGCCGGATATGCTGGAGGAAACGCCGTCGTTCTGCGTCATCGACGTGTCGTTTATTTCCCTCAAGCTGGTACTGCCGGTCGTTTCCAGCCTGCTGACCGAGGACGGCCATGTTGCCAACCTCATCAAGCCGCAGTTTGAGGCCGGCAAGGGCAAGGTCGGCAAAAAGGGCGTTGTCCGTGAGCCGGAGATTCACCTTGAGGTGCTGCAGAATTATGTGGAAAACGCGCATGCGGCAGGCTTTAAAGTGCTTGATGTGACGTTTTCTCCCATCAAGGGACCAGAGGGCAACATTGAATTTCTCGGCTATCTGGCAAAGCAGGGCGAGGAGCACATTCCGGATCTGGCAGACGTTGTCCGTCAGGCACATGAGGAACTGGACGCAAAGGCATGATGAAGAACGTTTTCATCTATCCCAATCTGCGCAAGGACAGCGCGCGCGATATCCTGCAGCCGGTGTGCGATCAGCTGCGGCGTGACGGCGTGCGGCTTATGCTGCCCAAGCAGATGCGGGTCGTGCCGCCCATCATTGAGGACGCGGATTACATGAAAACCGAGGACGCCGTGCAGTTTGCGGATATGGCGGTCGTGCTTGGCGGAGACGGAACCATGCTCCGTCTGGCACGAGAGGCGGCGAAGAATCAGCTGCCGCTGCTCGGCATCAACGTGGGTCATGTCGGGTTTATGACCGAACTGGAACCGGCTGAGCTGCCCAAAATGGAAAAGCTGTTCACCGGTGAATTTTCACTGGACAGCCGCATGATGCTGCATGTTGCTGTGCAGCGCGGCGGGCGTATCGTGTATGAGAACGACGCGCTCAATGATATTGTTATCGCAAAGGGCACCGCGTTCCGCGTGGTGCGCGTCGGCATTTCGGCGGACAACGAGGAGGTCACCCGCTTTAACGGTGACGGCGTGATCGCGGCAACGCCGACCGGCTCAACGGCCTACGGTCTGTCGGCAGGCGGCCCGGTCATTGAGCCGAGCGCGGAAAACATCGCTGTTATTCCCATCTGTGCGCACGCACTGGCGGCAAAGTCGTTCGTGTTTGCGCCCGAGCGCAGCGTATCCATCACCGCAGCCTGTGAGGGCGGCAGTGAGGTGTTCATTTCGGCAGACGGCGGACAGGGCTTTGCCGTGCGGCCGGATGATCGGGTCATTATCACCCGTTCCGACCTGCAGACGCGGCTGATTCGTCTGAAAGGCAATAGTTTTTATCGAATTTTACAGCAGAAGCTGTGAGCGGCGCTGCTATAAGAGAGGAAAACGCGAACGATGAAGTTTCAACGACAGGCAAAAATCCTCGATCTCATCGACCGGTTTGAGATTGAAACGCAGGAGGATTTGACCGCACATCTGCGGGCACTCGGCTACAACACCACACAGGCGACCATTTCGCGCGATATCAAGGAGCTGCGGCTTATCAAGACGCTCTCCTCGGAGACCGGCAAGTACAAGTATACCTCCTCGAACGCCGGTGCGGCGGATAGCTTCACCACGCGTCTGCGCAACATTTTCCGTGAATGCGTCACGGATATTGATGCGGCGCAGAACATGGTCGTCATTAAAACACTGCCCGGTCTGGGTCAGGCGGCGGCAATGGCGATTGATGCCATGCGCGCACCCGATGTGGTCGGCACGCTTGGCGGCGACGATACCGTATTCGCCGTTATGCGCGATAACGACAGCGCGCAAAAGTTCTGCAAACAGGCAAGAGACATTCTAAAGTAAGCGAGGGATAAGGCGGCAATGCTGCAATTACTCCACATTGAAAATATAGCGGTCATCGAACGTGCAGACATCGAACTTGATAAGGGTTTGACCGTGCTTTCCGGCGAGACCGGCGCGGGCAAGAGTATCGTTATTGATTCGATCGGTGCGCTGCTCGGCAAGCGCGTCAGCCGCGACTTAGTGCGCTCGGGTGCGCAGAAGGGCTTTGTCAGCGCGGTATTCACCGATCTGCCGCGTGCTCTGCGCGAACTGCTTGACGAGCTTGCACTTTCCGGTGACGAGCCGGACACGCTGTACGTTCAGCGGCAGATTTCCGCAGACGGCAAGAGCACCTGCCGCGTGAATATGAAGCCGGCCAGTGCGGCTGTCCTGCGGCAGCTGGCGCCGTACCTGATCGACATTCACGGTCAGAATGACGGCCAGAAGCTGCTCGATGAAGCGCATCACATCGAATATCTGGACGGCTACGCAGGCTGTGCCGAGATACTCGAGCGATACCGCCCGAAATATCAGGCGCTGGTGACACTACGGCGGGAAATTACTGCGTTGGAGACCGGCGAGCAGGAACGCCTGCAGCGCATCGATATGCTGACCTTCCACAAGGAGGAAATCGAGCAGGCGGCACTTAAACCCGATGAGGATGAGGCGCTTGCACAGCGCAAGGCGTATTTCGATCACGCGGGCAAGATCGCGGGTGCACTCGAGCAGGCACGTATGGCGCTCTCGGGTGACGATGAAATTGCGGGTGCGTGTGAATTGCTCGATCAGGCGGCAAACGCCATCGAGAGCCTGCGCGAAGTGTCGGATGCCTTCGACGGCATGGCCGAGCAGGCCGAGGAAGTGCGCCTGCTGGCGGCAGATTTGCGCGACAGCGTGGCAAGTCAGGGGGACAATCTGGACTTTTCTCCGGCGGAGCGCGAGATGGTCGAGCAGCGCCTGGACGAAATCTACCGTCTGAAGCAGAAATACGGCGGTACGATTCCGGAAATCCTTGCGTACCTCGAGAAGATAACCGCCGAACTGGATACACTCGAGAATGCGGACGACCGCAGGGAAGAACTGCGGGAGCAGTACCGCGATATGCTTGCGGAAGCCAAGGGCATCGCGGCGGAACTCACCGAGCAGCGCCGCAAGGCTGCAAAGCAGCTGGAGAGCGAAATCGTGCGCGAGCTGAGTGAACTGGACATGGACAAGGTGAAAATGCGGGTTGCGGTCCGTACCGGAACTAAGCTGTCCGCGCACGGCTGCGACACCGTGACGTTTGAGATTTCGGTCAATCCGGGTGAGCCGGAAAAGCCGCTCTCCAAGGTGGCCTCCGGCGGCGAGCTGAGCCGCATCATGCTGGCGCTCAAAAACGTATTGACAGCGGGCGAAGATGTTGGTATGCTGATTTTTGACGAGATCGACACCGGCGTTTCCGGCCATGCGGCTCAGCAGATCGGCCGCAAGCTGTCCGCGATTGCGAAAAAGAAGCAGACGCTGTGCGTTACCCATCTGCCGCAGATTGCCGCCATGGGCGACCATCACCTGCGCATTTCCAAATCCGTGCGGGACGGCCGCAGCTACACCGATGTCAGCCCGATGGACAGAGCACACCGCGTAGACGAAATTGCACGTCTGCTCTCCGGCGAGGAAATCTCGGATACAGCACGCCGCAATGCAGAGGAACTGCTCGATGCGGCCGGACAGGGGGCGTGAACCCGTGGTAATCATAGACGAACGCAGAAAAGAGCGTGCTCCGTAACGGTATTCGGACTCTTTTATCATAGAATGCAAACAAATTGAAATACAGGAGACAGAATAATGCAGCTTTACGACGAACTGAAAGCGCGCGGTCTGATCGCGCAGGTAACGAACGAAAAAGAGATCAGCGAGATGATCAACAACGGCAAGGCAACCTTCTACATCGGCTTCGATCCGACCGCGGACAGCCTGCATGTTGGCCACTTTATGGCGCTCTGCCTGATGAAGCGCATGCAGATGGCAGGCAACAAGCCGATTGCGCTGATCGGCGGCGGCACCGCTATGATCGGCGACCCGTCCGGCCGTACCGATATGCGCTCGATGATGACCGTCGAGACCATCCAGCACAACTGTGACTGCTTCAAGAAGCAGATGGAGCGCTTCATCGAATTCGGTGAGGGCAAGGCGCAGATGGTAAATAACGCCGACTGGCTGATGAACCTCAACTACATCGAGTTTATCCGCGACATCGGCTCGTGCTTCTCGGTTAATAATATGCTCCGTGCCGAGTGCTTCAAGCAGCGCATGGAGAAGGGTCTGAGCTTCCTCGAGTTCAACTACATGCCGATGCAGTCCTACGACTTCTACTACCTGTTCAAGAACTACGGCTGCAACATGCAGTTCGGCGGCAACGACCAGTGGAGCAACATGCTCGGCGGTACAGAGCTGATTCGCCGCAAGCTGGGCAAGGACGCGCATGCCATGACCATAACCCTGCTGCTCAATTCTGAGGGAAAGAAGATGGGCAAGACCGCTTCCGGCGCAGTTTGGCTCGATCCGAACAAGACTTCTCCTTACGATTTTTACCAGTACTGGCGCAATGTGGACGATGCGGACGTGCTCAAGTGCATCCGTATGCTGACCTTCCTGCCGCTTGAGGAGATCGAGGCGATGGATAACTGGGAAGGCGCACAGCTGAACAAGGCAAAGGAAATCCTCGCATACGAGCTGACCGCTCTGGTACACGGCAAGGAGGAAGCCGAAAAGGCACAGACCGCTGCCAAGGAGATCTTCGTTTCCGGCGGTGCGGCTGCCAACATGCCTACCACCACGCTGACCGATGCGGACTTCACTGACGGCCAGATCGGTGTGCTGACACTGCTCGTGAAGTGCGGCCTCGCGTCCTCCAACGGTGAGGCGCGCAAGCTGGTGCAGGGCGGCGGCGTATCGCTGGGCGGTGAAAAGGTCGCGGACTTCAAGCAGCAGCTGACCAAGGACTTCTTTAACGAGGAGTGCATGATCAAGAAGGGCAAAAAGACTTTCCATAAGGTTGTTCTGGGATAACGTCTGTCACGGAACGACATTTTCAAGAAGACGCAAAGAAGCGGCACAGACTGATTGGTCTGCGCCGCTTTTGTTATCTGGTTTTAGGAAAGAAAGCGTTCAGCCACCAGCATTACCAGCGGCAGCGTTGCCACGGACAGAATGGTGGACAGGCATACATACGACACCGCTTGCCGGTAATCCTGATCGAACTTCTGCGCGAAGATAGCTGTGCTGCTGGCAACCGGCGTTGCCGCTGCGATCAGCGTAATCAGCGTGATTTCGCCGCGCGCAAAGGGAAACAGCAGGAAGATGAGCACTGTCACCGCCGGAACGACAAGCAGACGCACGGCAGAGACAACGTACAGCCTTGCACTCGCAAACAGATCGCGCAGGCGTACTTTGGACAGGTAGAAACCGAGAATGATCATCGCCAGAGCAGTATTGGCGTCCGCAATGTAGCCGATCGTGCCGGTGACGACCGAGGGCAGTGTCGGCTGAGTCACAAACAGGATAAGACCGATTACCATGGAAATGAAAACCGGGTTGACGAACACCATTTTCAGATTGATGGTTTCCTTTTTGCCTGATATAATAACAATACCGTACGTCCACTGCAGCAGATTGACAAGCGTGCTGTATGAGACAACGTAGAACGCCGCCTCCGCGCCAAACACGGCTGTGACGAGCGGAATACCGATGAAGCCAGCGTTGCCGAACGCGACCGCAAAGTTTTCAATCCGGTGCCGGGTGCCGCAGGTGAGGTACGCCACGCCGATGGACGCGACAAACGCAATCACCGCGATAACAGCCGAAATGCCCATGGCACGCAGCTTGTCCATGCTGAACTCGGACATGTAGCTGCGCAGGATAACGCACGGAATGACCGCATACAGCAGCACGTTGGACAGATCACGGCTGCCCTGTTCGGTTATCATGCCGCGGCGGGAAAGAAGCAGGCCGAGCATCATCAAAAGAAACATGATGATCGTCTGCTGAAGCAGAATTTGAGTAATCATAAGGGAAATTTTCCTGTACTTTCATAGAATGGAGGGGAACACGATGGAATTATACCAGCTTCGGCAGTTTGCTGCCGTAGCCAAATACGAAAATATGACGCGCGCCGCCGAGAGCCTGAACGTGGCACAGCCCGCTGTATCCAAAACCATACGGAATCTGGAAAGCGAGCTGGGAGCCGAGTTATTCGAGCGAACGGGAAAGGGATTGCGCCGCACCGAGCAGGGAGATATCCTGCTGCGGTACGCACGGACGATACTGGAAGCCGAGCGCGACGCACGCGGCGAAATTGAGGAGAGCCTGCACCGGACAGGAGGTCTGTGCATCTGTGCGCTGTCGTGCGCGGAGCGTATCAGTGAGATACTCGCGGGGTTTTCCGCTGAGTACGGCAATCTGGATCTGCGCATCAGCAGCACGCCCGAGGGCAGCGACCTGCTGCTCGATTCCGCGGTATCGCGGGACGAGGTGCCTGCGGGTGCCGTCCTGCTGTACGATGAGGAGATGTGCGTGGCTGTGCCCGAGGGACACCGGTATGCCGATCGGGAAAGCGTATCGCTGACAGAACTTGCCGACGACCCGTTTATAGCGCTGAGCAATTCGCAGTCGTTCCGGCAGATTTCCGAGCATATTTTCCGATCAGCAGGTATGGAGATGCACGCCGCTATCGAGTGCGACAGCGCGGCCTTGCAGATCCGACTGCTGTCGTGCGGCATGGGTGTTGCACTGGTCGCGTCCGGCGAGTGGCGGCAGGTCTGCGAGGACGCAGGCGTGCGGCTGCTGCACATCAAGGACGCACAGTGCCGCCGGTATATCTATGTGCAGACGCTCGGACGGTTCCGCACGCAGAGCATTCGCGCGTTTACTGCGTATTTGGAGCGGTATTTTGCGCAGATGGCGTAAATCCGCGACAGGTCATGCGGCGTGTACCTCGAGAGGAACTTTTTCACCGAGTTCAAACTGATGCAGGCTTTCGAGCGAGCACTGAACCATATCGAACACCGCCTGATCGGTGAAGAACGCAACATGCGGGGTAACGATAGTGTTCTGGAAGGATTTCAGGATGATGTAATCGTGGTTGGTGACGCGGCTGTTGTAATTGTGATCGACGCGGATCACGTCATCCTCACCCTCAAAGCAGTCCACGCCGACCGAGCCTACACGGCCGGACTCAATGCCGTCGATCAGAGCACGGGTGTCGATCAGAGCGCCGCGTGCGCAGTTGATGATGACAACACCCGGCTTCATCTGTTGAATAGCCTCGGTGTTGATCATGTGGTAGGTGCTGTCGTTGAGGAAGGTGTGCAGTGTGATGACATCGGATTGCGCGTACAGCGACTCGAGCGAAACGTACTCCACGCCCATCTGCTTCATTTCCTCGGACGGGTACGGGTCATGCGCGATAATGCGGCAGCCAAAGCCGGACAGATTGTGAATAACGGCTTTGCCGATACGACCGGTGCCGATGACGCCAACGGTCAGGTTCTGCATCTCCATGCCGCGCGCCGCGCCGGATGCGCCGAGCGAGTAGTCTGCGGTGTGCGAGCGGAACATGATGTAGCCGGCCTTGCGGATGCACATCAGCATGAGCATGACCGTGTAGTTGGAAACCGCATACGGCGAATATCCGGCGTGGGATACGCGGATGCCGAGACGCTCTGCAGCTTTCAGGTCTACATTGTCGTAGCCGATGGTGCGCAGGGCCACATAGCGGACACCGTTCTCGGCCAGCTTTTCCAGAATCGGCGCAGGCAGGTCGCAAGTGCAGGAAATGCCGTCGCAGCCGCGGGTCAGCGCAACATTATCGAGGGTCAGCGTGTCCTTCTGCAGCGTAAGGTCCATATCAAGCGACTGACTGAAGTGATCGAAAAACGCGCGTTCGTCCGGACGGGCGTTGAATGCCATAACTTTCATTTTTATTACTCCTTGATCCATTCGTGGGTGAGCTTGCCGAGAATTTCAATGCCCTTGACGATCTGCTCGTCGGTCGGGGTAGAATAGTTGAGGCGGAAGGCGTTCGACACCTGCTTTTCGTCTGCCAGGAACGCTGAGCCGGGCACGCAGAGTACACCGCGCTGAATCGCCTCGCGGACAAACGGCTGCGAATCCATGCCGTCCGGCAGGAAGGCCATGGCGAACAGGCCGCCTTCCGGCTGCGAGAACGTGACCGCCGGATGGAAGGTGCGGCGCATGGTATCGAGCATGAGATTGCACTTAGCGCGGTATACGTCACGCGCTTTGTCGAGGTGCGCGGCAAAATCGTACTTGGTCATGTACTCGTTGCAGACATACTGGAACAGCACGTTAGAGTGCACATCGGTGGTCTGCTTGGCGATGGTCAGCGGCATGGTGAGCGACTTGTTGAACACGAGGAAGCCCAGTCGGAACGCAGGAGCCATAACCTTGGAAAAGCTGCCTGCATACAGCACGCGGCCTTCGGTGTCCATCGACTTGATGGTCGGCACATCCTCGCCGGAAAAGCGCAGCTCGCCGTACGGGTTGTCCTCAAGAATGGCGATATCGTACTTGCACGCGAGTTCATACACCTTTTTGCGCTTTTCAAGCGTAGTCGTGATGCCGGACGGGTTCTGGAAGGACGGGATCGTGTACAGCAGCTTGGTCTCGGGATGCGCCTGGAGAGCGGCCTCGAGCGCATCCGTGTCCATGCCATCCTGCTGCATCGGAATGCCGATCAGCTTGGCGCCATACGAGCGGAATGTGTTCAGGCAGCCGACAAAGGCAGGGTCCTCGGTCAGAATGACATCTCCCTCGTTTACCAGAACCTTGGTGGTCAGGTCGGCGCACTGCTGACCGCCGGACAGGATGAACAGCTCATTTTCCTCAAAATCAAAACCCTGTGTGCGGGTGAGGTAGTCCTTCACGGTCTCACGCAGCGGCATGTAGCCCTCGGACAGACCGTACTGCAGAACAGAGACCGGTGCGTTCTTCATGACGTCCGCGATGATGTCCGCAATCTCGGGCACCGGGAAGGTCTCTGCGGACGGGTTGCCGCCGCCGAACGAGATCATGTTCGGGTCCGCGCCGAGCTTGAACAGCTCGCGGATGGCCGAGCCGTGCACATCGCTCATACGGTTGGAAATTTCATACTGCATATCTATCGCTCCTGTTAAGATTTGGAATACAAGAAAACAAAAAGGTGCTGAAACCCCTTAGTCGGTAGGTTTCAGCGCCTTTGCTGATGATTCTATTGTAAACCTGCACAAGAAATTTGTCCAATATCTGTTGTTTATGACGATATAACGGGAAAGAATACATGCTATGCCTTGAAGAATCACGCAAAACCTGCGATAATAGTAGGAGTTAGAATCACTCGAATATGAAAGCGAATTTTGCTATGAAACATATCTGTATTGGCATCACGGCGCACGTTGATGCCGGAAAAACCACTCTGTCGGAAGCCATGCTGTATCAGGCGGGTGCACTGAAAAAATTAGGCCGCGTGGACCATCAGGATGCGTTCCTCGACACGTTTGCGCTTGAGCGCGCGCGCGGCATCACAATTTTCTCCAAGCAGGCGGAGTTCTCCCTGCCGCACACAGAGGTGACACTGCTGGACACGCCCGGTCACGTTGACTTTTCGGCGGAGATGGAGCGCACACTGCAGGTGCTCGACTGTGCGGTGCTGGTCATCAGCGGCACGGACGGCGTGCAGGCGCACACGGAAACGCTGTGGCGGCTGCTGACGCGGCAGGGAATCCCGACGTTTCTGTTCATCAACAAGATGGATTTGGACGGCGCAGACCGAAATGCACTCCTGCAGGAGTTGAAATCGCGGCTGGATAGCGGCTGTGTGGACTTCACTTCGACGGACACAATGGCGGAGGAGCTTGCCGTGTGCGACGAAGGTCTGCTCGAGCAGTACCTCGAGACAGGAATGGTGGACGACAGCCAGATCGCGCAGCTGGTTGCGGAACGAAAAGCGTTCCCGTGCTATTTCGGCTCGGCACTCAAACTGGACGGCGTGGACGCGCTGCTGGATGGTCTGGAACGCTATCTTCCTGCACCGCAGTACGGCGCGGACTTCGGTGCGCGTGTGTTCAAAATCGCGCGTGACGCACAGGGCAACCGCCTGTCATATCTCAAAATCACCGGCGGTGCGCTGTCCGTGCGTGAGCAGCTTTCGGGCGGCGAGGACGGCGGCTGGCAGGAAAAAGTGAGCGGCATCCGCATCTACTCGGGTGAAAAATTCCGCACGGCCGAGCGCGTCGAGAGCGGCATGGTCTGTGCGGTGACAGGACTCACGCACACGCGTCCGGGTATGGGTCTTGGCGCGGAAGCCGGTGCGCTGCCGCCGGTGCTCGAGCCGGTTCTCGGCTATCGCGTGTGCCTGCCGGAAGGGTGTGACGCACATGTCATGCTGCGCAATCTGCGCCAGCTTGAGGAGGAGGACCCGCAGCTTCGGGTGGTGTGGAACGAACGCTCAGGCGAGATCCATT
Organism: Butyricicoccus sp. AF35-5AC; assembly: GCF_003477715.1. NCBI lineage: Bacteria > Bacillati > Bacillota > Clostridia > Eubacteriales > Butyricicoccaceae > Butyricicoccus > Butyricicoccus sp. AF35-5AC. The sequence goes on along the minus strand of NZ_QUDX01000005.1, from coordinate 166,173 downwards.
TGCAGCTCATGGGCGAGGTGCAGCTCGAAATACTCACGAGCGTTATCGCGGAGCGCTTCGGCGTGGACGTAACGTTTGACGAGGGCAGCATTGTCTACCGCGAAACCATCACCGAGCCGGTGGTCGGTATCGGCCATTTCGAGCCGCTGCGCCATTACGCCGAGGTGCATCTGCTCATCGAGCCGGGTGAGCGCGGCAGCGGCATCCAGCTGTCAACGGTGTGCCCGACCGATGTGCTCGACCTGAACTGGCAGCGCCTGATCCTGACTCATCTGGCGGAAAAAACACATCTGGGTGTGCTGATCGGTGCGCCCGTTACGGATGTGCGGTTCACCATCGCGGCGGGCCGCGCCCATGTCAAGCACACCGAGGGCGGCGACTTCCGCGAGGCAACCTATCGTGCCGTCCGCAACGGCCTTATGCGCACGGAAAGCCTGCTGCTCGAGCCGTATTATGCGTTTCGGCTGGAGCTGCCGGACGAGTGCGTCGGACGCGCCATGACCGACATTCAGCGAATGAACGGCACGTTTGAGCCTCCGGAACAGGGTGTTCACGGCTCGATTCTGACCGGAACGGCGCCGGTCTCCACCATGCGCAACTACTGGACCGAGGTCGCGGCGTACACCAAGGGACGCGGTCGGCTGTCGTGCACACTGGACGGCTACGCACCCTGCCACAACGCGGAGAAAGTCATCTCGGCAGCCGCCTACGACCCGACCGCCGATGTGGAAAATACGCCGGATTCCGTGTTCTGCTCGCACGGTGCAGGCTATGTTGTCAAGTGGGATGAAGTGCCGGAGCACGCCCATGTGGATACCTCGCACATTCTCAAAGCCGAGGAGGACGAGCCGGAGCCTGCACAGCCTGTCCGTTCGTCCGGCACAGGCGGCGGAGACGGCTTCGGCGGAGATGCGGAACTGCGGGCCTTGTTTGAACGCACCTACGGTCCAGTCAAAAACCGTGGCTTTGAAGCCTTCCAGCAGAGCCGTAAAAAGGCCGCGACGCTCGAGCAGCTGTACGTCACCCGCATCCGTGAGGACGATTATCTGCTCGTGGACGGCTACAACATCATCTTCTCGTGGGACGAGCTGCGCGACATTGCTGCCCGTGATGTCAACGCCGCCCGCGAAGCGCTCGTCAACGTGCTGAGCAATTATCAGGGCGTGCGCAGGTGTCATCTTATTCTCGTGTTCGATGCCTATAAGGTCAAAGGCGGCACCGGCTCAATTGAGCAGCGCGGCGGCATCCATATCGTCTACACCAAGGAGGCCGAAACTGCGGATATGTACATTGAGCAGGCGTCCTACGACCTGTCGCGCAAGCACCGTGTTCGTGTGGCTACATCGGACGGTATGGAGCAGATGATCATTCTCGGCCATGGCGCGGAGCGTATCTCTGCGACCGAGCTGCACTGGGAAGTGGAGCAGGCCAATGAGCATATTGAGGCAATTCTGAAAAAATTGTAAACAAAAAGCGGTTTGGACTTGAATTCATAGTAAACCTGTGGTATATTAGTAAAAAGGGGAATTTGCAACTATGAAGATTTCAACCAAAGGAAGATATGCGCTTCGTCTGATGATCGACCTGGCGCAGCATGACGCAGGCGGCTACATTCCGCTGCGCGATATCTCCAAGCGACAGCAGATTTCGGCCAAGTATCTGGAGCAGATCGTGGTGCAGCTTTCGCGTGCGGGCTTTGTCATCTCGACGCGAGGCGCACAGGGCGGCTATCAGCTGGCGCGGCATCCTTCGGAGTATACCGTGGGCGATATTCTGCGTATTACCGAAGGCTCTCTTGCGCCGGTGGCGTGTTTGGAGCACGAGCCGGTGGATTGTCCTCGTGTAGATGAATGCATTACGCTCAGCTTTTGGCGCGGATTGTATGACGCAATCAATAATTATGTTGATTCGGTCACGCTCGAGGATCTTGTCAATAACGGAACGCTTAACTTCTCCATCTAACGCAAAAAGACAGACGATTTTTCGTCTGTCTTTTTTTCGTTCCATTCGGTTGAGTAATGGAGAATTATCCTCAGAGTGAAGAGCGGCTTCTTTTGCCCTTCGGGCAATTTACCTTGTGCCGCGCCTGCGAAGAGTAACCCGACTGCCGTTCTCCTTTTCGGAGCGCAAGAAAAGGGAACGCCCCGCAGGCATTCCCTTTGCATATAAACTTATGCTCGATGCAGCAGCTTTTTGACACTGAGCAGCATCTCGCGGCTGTTGAGTGCCGCAACCGCGCCGAACAGTGCAATCTGCCAGACGAGCCACAGCGGCGGCTCGAGCAGCATGAGTACGGACTGCACGGCAAGCAAAATCACGGTCAGCGTCAGGCGCGGCACCTTCCAGCGGACCGGCATGAACCGACGGCTGTCGATTGCACGGTACAGGAACAGAGCCACATAGCTGATGAGCGTTGCCAGCGCCGCACCCGTGCCGCCCATCCGCGGGATGAGCAGGGCGTTCAGACCAATGTTAATAACCGCGGAGAACGCCGTGGACAGGAAGGACGCAACCGTCTTCTTTTCCAGCAGATACACGCTTTTCTGGAAGCTGGACAGGCAGTTGAAGCCCGCGCCGACCGCCAGAATCGGGATGAACGTCCAGCCGATATAGTAGCTGGGGACGGCGAGAACCGTCATAGCCAGCTTGGCGCACATTACGCCGCCGGACGCGATGATGAACACGATGGACGAGTATGTGTTGCCGACGTTCGAGAAGAACGTGATCTGCTCCTCCTTGGTGTTGTTGTTGACCATGGATATCTGCCATGCATCAACAAAGATGGACGCGACAAGCGCAATCAGTGTCGGCACACGGTAGGCGATCGAGTAGATGGCGCTGACTGCGGTATCCTGCATGGAAGCGAGGAACACCTGATCGGAGAAGCCAATGATATACACGAGAATCGCATCCGGCACGAGCGGAAGCGAGTATGCCAGCATGCCGCGCCACAGGTGCATGTCCAGACGCTTGAGCTTGACGTACTTCCACAGACTGGCGATAATGAACAGGCAAACAGTGGAAAGCGCGTCCGAGCAGATGATGGAGAATACATAGCCGAGGATGTTCCAGCGGAACACCTTCAGGTAGAGGATGTTCAGCATGATGGTGACGAACGTACGGAAAATGCCGTCGATTGCGTACAGGCGGACGTGTCCGAGCGCGCGGATGAACTGGCTGCACACATTCTGCGTGCACGAGGTCAGAACATACAGGTAGATGATCCACTGATACTCAAGCAGTGAGCCGGTAACGCCCGCTGAGGTATTATAGTGGATGAGGCTCAGCAGCGGGTGGAACGGCAGTGCGATAATAAAGCCGCACAGCACGGTCACAAGCGCAATGGTAAACACACTGCGCTTGTAATACTTGCGCTCAAGTCCGTAGCGGATGACCGCCTGTCCGATGGACAGCGACACCACCGGATACAGAATACTGGTGGTCTTGATGATCAGGTCGGCGACACCCATTTCATCCTGCGTCATCATGCCGGTGTAGAAACGCAGCATGAGGATGACGAGAATCTTGGAACTGAACGTGCCTATCGCGAAGATAAAGGTATTGCCGAGAAGGCGTTTGTATTGATTCATTTTTTGCCCTTTCTCAGCCGGAGTGTGTGGCACTGATCGGTAACGCGGTCGGTCAGCCATGCAGCGATGATGCCGCACAGCACGCCGATGACCGCACCGGTCAGTACGTCGGTCGGGTAATGGACGCTGGCATACAGCCGCGAAAACGCAATGGCTGCCGCCAGCAGAAAGGCAAGAAAACCGGTCTTATGGTGGAAGAAGTACAGCGCCGAAGCTGCCGCAAACGAGCTGAGCGTGTGCCCGGACGGAAACGACCACGGGTCCTCCGGAACGAGCAGCGCCGTCAGGTCGGTGTGGGTGACAAACGGACGCGGCCGCATGACAAGGTTCTTGAGGAACACATTGCCAAGCAGAAAACCGACGCCGAGCGCGATCAGCATCGCCGCGCCGGCGCGGCGTGTTCGCCGGAAGAACAGCAGCAGTACGGCAAGCGTAATCCAGACAGCACCGTAGCTGCCCAGCAGGGAGAACACCTTCCAGACCGTGTCGGACAGACCACCGCGCCAGTGCTCCGAGATGTACGCGAGAACGCCGTAGTCAACTGAATGCACAATATCGAGCAGAATATCCATTTACCGGAATCGCCGCCTTTCAGGAGATTGGAAGTTGTTTTATGACCGGGGGATGGCTATGGAAACAACTTTCCGGTTATTTTTCGGAAGCAGAACGGTCTACCTTGTCCACGATGAGGGCAATCGCCTGGTCGCCGGTGACGTTGGTAGCAGTGCCGAAGCTGTCCTGCGAGAAGTGCAGGGCGATGATAAGCTGCTGCATCGGGTCCGTGAAGCCGAGCATCGAGGTGATCAGGCCCAGTGCCGACATAACACCGCCGCCCGGTACACCCGGAGCCGCAACCATGGTAACGCCCAGCATGAATACAAACGGAGCAAACATGGCAAAGGTCGGGGTTATGCCGCTTGCAAGCATGATGCCCATCGAGCCGAGTACGAGGCAGATGGTATCGCCGTTGAGGTTGATGGTAGCGCACAGCGGAACGACAAAGTCGGCAACGTCGTTATTTATATTGTTATTATATGCACAGTTCAGCGCAATCGGAATAGTCGATGCAGAGGACTGGGTGCCGAGTGCGGTAAAGTACGCCGGAGCGGCGTTCTTCATGCTTTTGAAGTGGTTCTTGCGGCAGACAATGCTTGCCAGACCAAACTGAGACACGATGTACAGCAGCTGCAGCACAATAATAATGGCATACAGGGAAGCGAACATCTTGACGGTAGCCGCCAGACGGCCCTCGGCTGCGATGTTGGCGAACAGACCTGCGATGTGGATCGGGATCAGCGGAATGATAATGCGGCTGAGTACGCCGGTAACGATTTTCTGCAGATCGCGGAAAACATTCAGCAGGGAATCACCCTTAAGGTTTGCCATGCCGATGCCGATCACGAACGCGAGCACAAGTGCGGTCATAACGCCGAACACCGGGTCAACCGTGATGGAGAACAGCGGCTCGAAGGCGTTGCTCTCGAGTACATCGCCGGTGATGGGCTGAATGAGCCCCGGCAGAACGGCCTTGCCGATGAAGAAGGTCAGCAGGCCGGAAATAACGGTTGTGCCGTAGGCCAGCAGCAGGGTCAGACCGAACAGACGGTTGGCCTTCTTGCCAAGCTCTGCCATGCCGACCGTGATGAACGACAGGATAATCAGCGGGATCATGAATGACAGGAAGGTTGAGAACAGCGAGGTAAAGGTTGCCAGCAGGCGGATGATGGCAACGAAGAACCCAGTGTCCGCGATGCCGAACCACTGTCCGCACATACCGATGAGGATACCGGCGATGATGCCGATAATCAGTCGAATTAACAGTCCTAATTGTTTCACTTGCATTTACTCCTCTTTTTCACAAAAATTTTAGCATACTAATAATACTATAGCAGAAAAGAGCCGTGATAGCAAGTTAAAGCGACAGATTATGACGGCGTATACCGAATTTATCCGAATTTGTGGTTGCTATCATGAATACAGGGCGCTATAATATAAAGGTATACCTGTCGAATAATGGCGGGTGCATCGAGAATCCAAAGCATATTCCAAGCATAGATTAGTTAAGAGGTATACTCATGGCAGATAAAAGCGCAAACAAACCGAAGAAGGGAGCGCATTTGATCAAAAAGCAGGCCAAAAAGCCGGAAAAACCGGCGCAGGTCATCCGGACGGAAGCTAAGCAGCCGAAGAAGAAACGTCGTGTTCCTATCGGTGTAAAGATTGCCGTCGGCGTTGTCATTGCGGCGGCAGCCGGTGCATTCGGCTATGTGTACTGTTACCCGAATGTTTTTCCGGGCGTGACTGTCGGACCGATCGCGGTCGGGGGCATGAACCGCGATGATGCGGCAAACACCATCGAGGACCAGAGTGCGCCGCTGTACGAGGGTAAGAACGTCACGGTGACGATTTACGGCTCCAACTATGATATTCCGGTCGATAAGGTGCTGAAAAACGTGGACGGCATCCAGTCCGCCGAGAACGCCTATGAAATAGGCCGTACCGGCAATCCGCTCGAGCGCGTGCGCGATATCATCGGCGCAATGCGCGGTCACAGAGAGGCGCAGATTGCGGCAACTGTAGATGAGGAAAGCCTGCGCGGCACGCTTAACGAAATCGCGGACACGGCGCTGACCGAACCGGTCAATCCGACTTGGGAACTGAAGGACAGCAATCTGATCGTGCATTCCGGCAAGCCGGGCGTCAAGTTTGACACGGATGCGGTAGAGCAGGCGCTGACTGATCAGATCCGCCTGATGGACTTTGAGCCATATGAGGTCTCGACCGATGTGACAGCCGCTCCGGCGATTGACGTTGACAAGATTGCAGCCGACATTATCGGTGACCCGGTCAACGCTACTGTCAGCAAGGAGGACGGCAAGACCATCATCGCCGGCAAGGCAGGCGTGTCGTTCGACACCGATAAGGCCAAGGAGATCATTGGCGACGGCTCGCAAGAGACCTACACCATTCCTGTGACGATCACCCAGCCGTCCATCACGGCAGAGGCGCTCAAGGCGAAGCTGTTCCACGATACACTCGCGCGTACGGCGACCAATCTCGATGAGGGCAACGCACCGCGTACGAACAACATCCGTCTGGCGGCTAAAGCCATCAACGGCACTATCCTCAATCCGGGTGACGAGTTTTCCTATAACGGCACGGTTGGCGAGCGCACAGCCGCACGCGGTTATCAGGAGGCGCATGCCTACTCGGGCGGCAAGATTATTGACGAGTTCGGCGGCGGTGTCTGCCAACCGTCCTCGACGCTGTACATGGCCGTGCTGCGTGCCGATTTGAAGGTGATCGAACGGCATAATCATTCGTTTACCGTGTCCTACACACCGCTCGGTGAGGACGCAACCGTGGATTACGGCAATCTGGATTTCCGGTTCGTCAACAATACGGCGTATCCGGTCAAGATTCTTGCCGAGCAGACCGATGGTCAGATGATCATGACCATTGTCGGCACCAAAACGAGCGACAAGACGGTCACGACCCGCACAGAGGTGCTCGAGACCTACAAGCCGGAGACCGTTACAAAGACGGACAGCTCGATGGAGGCAGGCGACAGCCGCGTGGAGACCTCGGGCATCACGGGCTACTCGACCAAGACCTACAAGCAGATTACTGAAAATGGCAAGACGACCGAGGTGCTGGCCAACAGTTCCACCTATTCCAAGCGGGATGAGGTCGTGTACGTCGGTGAATGATAAAGAAAACGGAGAATTTTATGAACAATTTTACAGCTGAGACCCGCAGACAGCTTAAGCGGGAGCAGAAGACGCGTGTAATGGAAAACCTTGGCCGGTGTATCGGCATCCAGCTGATGTACCTCGTGCCGTATGTGCTGCTGATGGTGATCCTGTACGTTTCCGTGTTCGGCAGAGCGTTCGCGCTCATCGCAGGCGGCGTCAGCGCAAACGATTACCAGTTGATGGCGGCACTCTCACGCGGATTGAATACGGTATGGCTGTGCATTGCGCTTATGCTGGCGATCACGGGCCCCCTGCAGTTCGGCCTTATGCACTTTTACATCGGTCTCGCACACGGCGAGGATGTAACGGTGGGTATGCTCATGTACCCGTTCACCTCGCTGAAAAGTGTCTGGGCGGGCATCCGCATGGTGTTTACGCTGTGGCTGCGCGGCATTATCTGGTTGATCGTACCGACCGTCATCTATTCGGCAATCGTATTTTCGGTTGCTGTGGCTGTCTCGGATACGGCACAGTATCAGGTAATTGCGGGAGCGCTGCAGGTTGTGTACCTGCTGGTGATGATTCCGATTCGCGTTAAGCTGCAGACCTACAATGCTGGCTGGCTCCTGCTCGCGCAGGACGAGAACCGCAGCGCATGGGCGGCTACGCGCGAGGCTTCATGGGCGTTCCGCGGAAATCTGATGAAGCTGTTTGTGTTCGACCTCAGCTTTATCGGCTGGTATGTACTGATCGCCGTTGTTCTGTGGGGATGTATCCTGCTCGGTACGGTCGGCCTGACTGCGATGAGCACCGGCATGGCGATTGCGGTGTTCGCGGCGGCTCTGGTGGCGGCGCTATGCCTGACCGCTGTGCTGAACGGTTTTCTTTCGGCGTATATGGAAAGCTCGTTCGTGCGTGTGTATGAGCATCTGACCGAACCGTCGGCGGAGTTTTATCCAGAAGGGTAAGCATCCTGCCGGGCAACCTGCATTCGTGGAGGTTATGCGGTGATAGCATCAGGCAAACGACAGGATATCATTTATGAACGTGTGAAAAGCCTCGGAGATGTATGCTCCGAGGCTTCAGTCTGTCAAAAAAGTATTATTTGAATTTTTACGCTTCGTGCGGCAGCACGCATAAAATAGAATTTGCGAAGCAAATTCATAAATTCCGGGAGCATGTATCTCGGAATTTATACAAGGGAAGAAAAAATGTGCCCGTAGGGCGCGGTTTTTCTTCAGTATTCGCTCGAAAGCGTGGTTTCGAGCGAGAGGCTGCTCGGAAAACGATAGTTTTTCGACAGCCTCAAGCCTCGGAGATGTATGCTCCGAGGCTTTTCCTATTGTATCGTACCCGCAGATACGCTATAATAAACCTATCTCCGGAAAGAGAGGGAACCCTGATGTTTGAATGGTTTACAGAATTTATGGAATCACCGCTGGGAAAGCTGATTTCCACGGGAATACTGGCCGTGGCGGTGCTGCTCCTGACGCTGGCGGCGGCCGGACTGGTCAATCGGCTGATGAAAAAGCTGGTTGACCGTCACCGGAAAACGAACAGCAGTATTGCGACCGTCTTAGGATTTGTGCGATACATAGCGGTTGCTGCGGTGTACTTTGCGGGCGGCATGGTCATCGTAGGTGCGATTCCGGTGCTGTCGAGTGCGGTGCGTACTCTGCTGGCTACCGGCGGTGTGATCGCGGTGGTTGCCGGTCTTGCTGCACAGGAAGCCCTCGGCAGCGTGGTCAGCGGCGTGATGATCCTCGCATTCAAGCCGTTTAAGATGGGCGATGTCGTGCGCTATGTCGATAATGACATCACCGGCTGCGTTGAGGAGATCACGCTGCATCATACCGCAGTCCGCACGTTCGAGAACAAGCGCGTCATTATCCCAAACAGCAAGATGAACAGTGCCATCATCGAGAACGCCGACTATGCGGACAGCAAGGTCTGCGTGTTCCTGACAGTGGGGATTACCTACGAAAGCGACCTCAAAAAAGCCAAAGAGCTGCTCGCCCGCGAGGTGCGGAAGCAGCCGGCCTTCCTCGATATTCGCACCGAGCAGCAGAAAAAGGACGGCGTGCCCGATGTGCCGGTCGTTGTGCTTGAGCTGGCGGATTCCGCAGTTGTTCTGCGTGCATCGCTGTGGGCGAAGGATAACGCCACTGCATTCGCGCTCAAGTGCGCCGTGCTCGAGGGCATTAAGCTTACCTATGATGCAGAAGGCATTGATATTGCATATCCGCACATGCAAGTCGTAAAAAGTGAGGAATGAGGAGGCAGAAGTGAGGAGCGGACAATGATTTCCCGTGTTGTCGGGCGGCCGGTGGTCTCCTGCGCAGCGGTAAACCGCAACCGAAACTCCTGTCTCCTGCCTGTAAGAAATCGCAAGATATTGTAAGACAACCACCCGCATTCCTTTTATAATATGGTCAAAGAGCAAAGGGAGGAACATAAGATGAGGAAATTACGCGTTGGTGTAATCGGCATTGGCGACATCAGCAATGTTTACCTGAACAATCTGAAAAAGTATGACGCAGTCGAGGTGGTGGCGTGTGCCTCACGCGGACTGGAGAAGGCACAGCGAAAGGCGGAAGAGCACGGTATTCCCAAGGCATACGCCTCCGGTATGGAGCTGATCGCTGACCCGGATATTGACATTATCCTCAATCTGACGACGCCGCAGGCACATTATGAGTATAATCTGGCAGCCTTGAAGGCGGGCAAGCATGTCTACACGGAGAAGCCGCTGGCGATGACGTTTGAGCAGGGCAGGGAGCTTGTTTCGCTTGCTAAGGAGAAGGGACTGCTGATTGGCTGCGCGCCGGACACCTTCCTCGGCGGTCGCTTGCAGAACATCCGCGAGCTGATCGACAGCGGCAGACTGGGCCGCATCACGGGCGGCGGTGCGTGGTTTGTCGGTCACGGGCACGAGTTCCACCATCCGGCTCCGGCATTCTTCTATCAGCCGGGTGCAGGCCCGCTGTACGACATGGGGCCGTACTACGTCACCGCGCTGCTCAGCCTGCTCGGCCCGGTAAAGCGCGTTTGCGCAATGGCCACCAAGGCAGGAGAGACGCGCACCGTGCCGTCCGGCCCGAGCAAGGGACAGGTGCTGCCGGTGGACGTGGATACTCATATCAACGCGATTCTTGAGTTTGTGTGCGGCGCACAGGTGACGCTGACCTGCAGTTTTGACGTCTGGGATTCCGAGCTGCCGCGTATGGAGATTTACGGTACCGAGGGAACCGTTCTCATTGACGAGAAGGATCCGATTTCCGGTCCTAACCTGTTCGGCGGCGATACGCTCATGCGCACGCCCGACCAGTACCGCTGGGCGGATGCCGAGCGCCGTCCGGAGAACGTAAACGCGCCGTGGTCGGTCGTGCCGAACAGCCATCCGTACAATTCGGTCAGCCACGCCGAGAACCCGCGCGGTATCGGTCTGGTGGATCTCGTCTACGCGCTCGAGGAGGGCCGCAAGCCGCGTGCCTCCGGCGAGATGGCGCTGCATTCGCTTGAGGTGATGGAGTGCATCCTCAAGAGTGCGCATGAGCACATCTTCTGTGAGCCAACGACTACATTTGAGCAGCCGAAGCCGCTTGATTGGCAGTAATTGAAGTAAAAGCCCGAGAAGGATTTTCCGTTCTCAATTGCACCGCATGTCTACCTGAAAAAGACACCCCCGGGTGTCTTTTTTATTCCGCAAGTCCCATCGTGCCGTTGCCTTCGGTGGTGATGCAGGTCAGATCATCGCGGACATACAGCACGACATCGGGTTGATAATCAGCGATATAATCAAGAATATTCTCGCCGTCATAGTGGCGGTAATCCAGGCTGCGCATTTCGTCGCACGAGGTATACAGGATGCCCTCCAAGGGGTTCGTGAACGAATCGCCGATGACAAGCACGCGCGGCAGACCGGGACGGTTTGTCTTAATAATGGTTTCGCCAATGTCGCCGCCCATGTAGTAATCATACACGTTGTTGAAATTTTCGTTGACTACCGTGCTCTCAACCGGCTGGCCGCTATCCTCTCGCGCAAAGGGCACGGGCGTGCCAAGTGTGAAGCGGTACAGCTTGTCATTCGTAGGGTACTCACCGAGCAGCTTGCGGGAGCGGGAACCGAGGAACGGCCGCTCAATCTGCTCGATGGTCACATCGGTGGTGACAGGTGCGTCTATGCCGAGCGTCTGCAGGTGCTCCATAGTGCGCAGATAGGTCTCATACGCGCCGTAAAAGTTGTAGTGATGGTCGGTTTTGCTGTAATATTTCTCCGGATCGGTGCAGAGATAGTCAGCCATGTTCAGGCAGTCAATGCCGCGCGCATCCAGTCCGGCGAGGAAGTCCGTGCGCATGGAATCATCCGTGTAGGTGCCAGACGTGAGGTACGACGGATACTTGTACCGCAAAGCACTGCTCTGCTCGGGAATGGACAGATAGACAAACCTTGCACCGACAGTCTCACACACCGTGTTTACCTGCGAGAGCGCATCCAATACGGTCTGCATGTCCTCATGGTTGTAATCGGTGCGCGGCTTGCCGTGATAGGGCAGCAGCGTATCACCCGCGATAACCGTGTTGCTGACGACCGGATTGTGCAGCGCAAGCTCCTTGCGGACGTTCAGCCGCAGCAGCGGAACACGGCAGGCAAAGTGGTCGCTGATATAGGTTTCCACATTGGGAAAAAACGTACCGTCCAGCACGGTATCGACACTCGGCACCGGAAAGACCGCCAGCCTGCGGTTTTCGTAAAACGAGCCTTTTTCCTTCGGACTGAATACGCTGACAGCCGAAAAAACGACCAGCGTACCGCAGAACAGCACGGTTTTGACAATATGCTTTGCGTTTTTCATGTCTCAACCCTCCTCAGAAGCGGAAGTAGATAAATGGGTTGTAGCTGCTGGCGAGCAGGCGCATCAGGCACAGCGTGAACAGGACAGCCAGCACCGGAAACTCCAGCACGCGCCATACACGGGAGGCCTTGAGACGCGGAAACACCGGCGCGGACAATACAACACCGAACAGCAAGTATGGCCAGAACCGCAGCAGATATTCGATTACGAACCGGTTGAGCGGCACCGCCGAGGTGAACATGCTGCCGAGATACTGCACTGCCAGTCCCATCGAATCGCTGCGGAAGAACACCCAGCCGATGACGATAAAAAACAGCGCATAGACATGCTGCAGCACGGACGGCAGGCGCGTAATCCATCCGGCGAGGAATTTCTTTTCCAGAATGAGCAGGATACCGAAGTACAGACCCCATGCCATAAACGTCCAGTTGGCACCGTGCCAGAAGCCGGTCAGGGTCCATACGGCAAGCAGATTGAAAATGTGCCGTGCGGGCGAGCACCGGTTGCCGCCGAGCGGAATGTACACATAGTCGCGGAACCAGGTGGACAGCGAGATATGCCAGCGGCGCCAGAACTCGGTGACCGACTTGCTGATGTACGGATAGTTGAAGTTTTCGAGGAACGCAAAGCCGAACATTTTGCCGAGACCGATCGCCATATCCGAGTAGCCGGAGAAATCGAAGTAAATCTGCAGCGTATAGCCAATCGCGCCCATCCACGCACCGGCAGCGGACAGCTCGCTCGGTGCATATTTGAATACGCCGTCCGCAATCTGCGCGAACACATTGGACAGCAGTACCTTTTTGCTGAGCCCGAACAGGAAGCGGCTGATACCCTCGGAAAACTGCGCAAACGAGTGTTTTCGCACGGCAAGCTGCACGTTGACATCGTGGTAGCGTACGATCGGGCCTGCGATAAGCTGCGGGAACATGGAAACGTATAGCGCCAGCGAAAACGGATCGTGCTGCGGCGGAACCTCTCGGCGGTATACGTCAATGACGTAGCTGAGCGCCTGAAAGGTGTAAAACGAGATGCCGATCGGCATGACGATATCCGGCACCGGAATACCCAGTCCGAACAGGCTGTCCGCTGAGCTGATGAAGAAATTCAGATACTTGAATACACCCAGCAGGCTCAGATTAGCGATAACGCACAAAATAAGCAGCGGTTTTCTATATGTACTGCGCATGGACAGACCGAACAGGTAGTTCATCAGTATCGAAAAAATTAGCATGCCGATCAGCCTTGGCTCTCCGTAGAAATAAAAGAACAGGCTGAATAAAAGCAGCACCGCGTTCCGCACTCGGATAAATTTCTGCGGCACGATATAATAGCAGAACAGCGCCGCCGGCAAAAAGAAAAATAGAAAAATCAGACTGCTGAAAACCATGTAGCAAACATCCCTGTATGGTAAAATTGCTGTCAGAAAGGCAAAACAACCGACAAAAAGCACCTTTAGTTTACCATGTTCTGCGCGGATTTGCAATCATGCATCAGATAGCCGCATCGTTTCTGAATTGTTGTTTACTTTTCCTAAGAACCATGCTATAATAAAGAAAATCTATTGGCTTTTTCAATCAAAAGGAGGAAGATAATATGAAAAAGATGAGAATCGCACTGGCATCCATGCTGGTTGCTGCCGGCATTACGGCAACAGCCGGTGCGGCGAACTTCACAAACTGTGCGGACCGCCTGAAGGACGTGGGACTGTTCCAGGGCACGAATCAGGGTTACCAGCTTGACAAGGCACCTACCCGTGCCGAGGCTTCGGCAATGCTGGTCCGCCTGCTGGGCAAGGAGGCTGAGGCGGAAAAGCTGACCTACACCGCACCGTTTACCGATCTGAAGGGCTGGGAAAAGCCGTATGTGCAGTACCTGTACGATAACGGCCTTGCCAACGGCATGAGTGAGACTGCCTATAACCCGACCGGCAAGTGCTCTGCACAGATGTATACCACGTTCCTGCTGCGCGCACTCGGCTACTCGGATGCCAAGGGCGATTTTACCTATGCCAAAGCACTGGATTTCGGTGAGCAGGTTGGCCTGGTGGACGATGTCAATTGCAGCACCAAGAATTTCCTGCGTGACAACGTAGTTGCAATGAGCCTGACCGCGCTTGATACCGATGTCAAGGGCAGTGACAGCATTCTGCTCGATAAGCTGGTTGCAGACGGTGCGGTTGACAAGACCAAGGCTGCTTCTCTGGGCGCATTTTTCGCAGACGCGGACACATTCAACACCGCTGCGAAGAACACCTCGGCGGAGTCCAAGATGGCTATGGATATGAACATCAAGGCAAGCGTTAAACTCGGCACCACCAAGCTGCTCGATATGTCCATGCCGATGACGATTAAGGCCGATATGAACCTCAAGGAGCTGGACAAGTCCGTGATGGCATTTGGCGGCAAGCTGAACATGACGATCGACCCGTCTTTGGCGAACGGCGGCGATACCAGTATTTCGCAGGATATTAACTATTACTTCACCAATGGCACTTACTACATGGATATGGGTGCACAGGGCAAGTACAAAATGGCGATGTCCTTTGATGATGTGCTGAACGGCATGGAGATTTCTGCTATGAACAGTTCTGTTCCGGTCAGCGCGATCGAGAGCATTACCAAGGGCAGCGGCGGTATGACCGTTAAGTACAACATGAACAGTGTCTTCAGTTCCGACCTGTTTGACGAGCTGCTCGGCGGCATGCTGGACGGTGTTTCCATCAAAACCCGCGATATGAATGTTACCGCGAAGGCAGTCAATGGCATGCTTACCGATACCGCGATTTCCGGTACGGTTGATATTACAGCAGAGGGCGAGACCATCAGCGCAACTCTGAACGCAGCCGCTAAGGTAACCGCTACCGGCGATGCGGTTAAGATTACGCTGCCGACCGATCTGAGCAGCTATGTCGATCTGCCGACCGAGATTAACTGACGGCTTGACAATTCCGCATCTTTTATGATAAACTTATCTCACTAAAATTTGTGTGGATTTTTACAGCATCTCAAGATGTTCTTTTTCGCCGCACGACCGGGATTCCGGTCGTGCGGTTTTTTATTTGCACAAAAGGGAGGAACCGAACGTGAACCAACGCTTTATGCGGGAAAAGCCGATACTGCCGCTGTTGCTCTCAATGACGCTGCCGATGGTGGTTTCCATGCTGGTGAACTCGCTGTACAACATCATCGACAGCCTGTTTGTTGCAAAAATAGGAGAGGACGCGATAACAGCGCTGTCGCTGGTCTATCCGGTGCAGAATTTGATAAACGCGCTCGCTATCGGCTTCGGCGTGGGCATTAACGCAGTGATTTCGTATCATCTCGGTGCCGGTGAGATCGACAAGGCGGACGCGGCGGCGACGCGCGGTATTGCGTGCTCAGTTATCCACGGCGTAGTGAGCATGATCGTGTGCATCACCGTCATGCCGCGTTTCCTGCGGCTGTTCACGGATTCTGAGCAGGTAGCGGAGATGGGTACGCAGTACGCGTCTATCGCGTTCGCGTTCTCGGTGATTATCATGGTCGGTCTCGCGTTCGAGAAGATTTATCAGGCGATGGGTCGCATGCAGGTGACCATGACAGCGCTGCTGTTCGGCTGTGTGACAAATATCGTGCTGGATCCGCTGCTCATCTTCGGTATCGGGCCGTTCCCGCAGCTCGGCATGCGCGGCGCGGCACTCGCCACCGGCATCGGCCAGCTGGTAACGCTGGCGTTCTATCTGGTGATATATCGGCTGCGGCCGGTGTCCGTGCATATCACACGCAAGGGGCTGCACGGTACTCGAGGCATCACGGCACGGCTGTATGCGATCGGCATTCCGGCGGCACTCAATCTGGCGCTGCCGTCATTGCTCATCTCGTGTCTGAATGCGCTGCTGGCTGAGCTCAGTCAGGCGTATGTGGTCGTGCTCGGCATCTATTACAAGCTGCAGACTTTCCTGTATCTGCCTGCGAGCGGCATTATTCAGGGTATGCGTCCGGTGATCGGTTACAACTACGGCGCGGGTGAGCGGGAACGCGTCAGCCGTATTTTTCAGGTAGCGCTTGCGCTGTGTGCGTGCATTATGATGATCGGCACTGTGCTGTGTCTGGCGTTCGCATCTCCGCTGATGGCACTTTTCACCGAAAATGTCCGGACGGTGGCTATCGGTGCACATGCGCTGCGCATTATCTGTGTGGGATTTCTTGTTTCGGCGGTTTCGGTTACGGCATCCGGCGCACTGGAAGGACTCGGAAAGGGTACGGCGTCGCTCGTGATTTCGCTGTGCCGGTATACCGTGGTCATTCTGCCGATCGCGGTCGTGCTGTGTAAGATTATGGGTGCGAATGGCGTTTGGCATGCGTTCTGGGTGACGGAGTTTATCTCGGCAGGAGTGGCATTGGTCGCTTGGAAGCGAGTATAACTGCGCTGACGCCGCGCGGGCGCCTGCCGCGCCCGCGGCGGTGGGCAAGAGGGTAGACACCTACGGTTTCTACCCTCTTAACTCCCGTTTCCTTTTGTTTCCGAGTCTGGCGCAGACCAGAGATCGGCGACCGCTTCGAAAAGGGGAACGGCAGAGGATTTTTTCTACCGTAGGGGAGCACAGTGTGCTCCCATTTCTTTACCTATTCGCAGTGTCAGATAGCGTTCTGCTATACAGCTCGGCTATTCTACGCTGGGTGCGGCATAACAGTGCCGCACAATTCGTCAGCGCGTTATGATAGATAGGGCCTGCGAAGATAAATTGTATCAAACGCCTAATCCGTAGGTGCCGTGCGGTATAACGTGTTAAAGAGTTTCGCAGCACGGGTATCCCCGGGGGACTCGCTCTTGCCCTGTGGGCAATTCACCTTGTGTTGCGCCTGCGGAGACTTTCCGGTCTGTGTAGCAGTAATGTATCTGACCCTGCGAACAGGTTTCGAAAGACACGGTAGTAAAAATCCTCTGCCGTTCCCGATTTCGAAGCGGTCACATGGAGGCAATCTGCGCCGGACTATCAAACAAGGGAAAGGTAGGAGTCCAAAGAGGAAGGGAAAACGTAGGTGTCCCTTCCTTTTTGCCACGCAGCGGGCGCCGCGACGTTCCCGCTGTCCCCGTGGGCGGCGAATCCCCCCGTTGAATCTCAGTGAAAAACACACCGCCCGTCAGGGACGAACACGCTTGCGCAGTTCGAGCCCCCCGGGTCAATCGGTGCAGGGAAACGACAGCTTTCCTATTGACACAGTAGGCATTCCCCGTTATACTTATAACTAAGCGAAAAACTGCACGAAAGGGAGAAAAAACTTGCTCAATCAATTTTCGAGAACCGAGCTGCTGCTTGGCAAGCAGGGCATGGAGCGCCTGTACAACGCGCGTGTTGCGGTGTTTGGCATCGGCGGCGTGGGTGGCTACACGGTAGAAGCGCTGGCGCGTTCGGGTGTCGGTACACTTGACCTCATCGACGATGATAAGGTGTGCCTGACCAACATCAATCGCCAGATCATCGCTACCCGCAAGACGGTCGGTCAATACAAGGTAGAGGCCGCCGCCGAGCGTATTCACGATATCAATCCGGACTGCATGGTCAACATTTACAAAACCTTTTACACGCCTGAGACCGCTTCTCAGTTCGATTTCACCCAGTATGACTACGTTGTAGACGCCATCGACACCGTAACCGGCAAGCTCGAGCTGATCGAGCAGGCAACCAAGGCCGGTACGCGCATCATCAGCTGCATGGGTGCAGGCAACAAGATTCACGCCGACAAGCTGGAAGTGACGGATATTTATAAGACCTCCGGCTGTCCGCTCGCGCGTGTTATGCGCTATGAGCTGCGTAAGCGCCGCATCCGCAAGCTCAAGGTCGTGTACTCCAAGGAGCCGGCTATGACGCCAATCGACGATATGGCGATCAGCTGCCGCCAGAACTGCATCTGCCCGCCGGGCACTGCCAGAAAATGCACACAGCGCCGACAGGTTCCGGGCAGCACGGCGTTTGTGCCTGCTGTTGCGGGTCTTATCATCGCAGGTGAAGTTGTTCAGGACTTGACCGGCGTGGAGAATAAAGGATAACACAGGCAAAACAAAAACCGTCATCTCAAATGCAGAGATGACGGTTTTTGTTACTCTTTTACAGTATTTGCAGTCAATGCCGCGTCAAACTCCGGCCAGCACCGCTTGAGGATAGCCGGTTTGCCCTCGGCGTTGATAAAGCAATGGCGGCTGTCGCCGGTACAGCGCAGCGTGCCGGTCGCCTTGTCGTAGACATCATAGTGCAGCGTCATGCGTACGCCGTTGTACTGCGTGATAGATGCTTCGATTCGCACGGTTTCGCCGAATTTCGACATGGTTTTGTACTGGCAGGAGACCTCCAGCACCGGACCGCTGTAACCGGCCTCTTCGATGCGGTCGTAGCCGAAGCCGAGCTGCTCGAGCAGATCCACGCGCGCCTCCTCGAACCAGCGGATGTAGTTCGAGTGGTGGACGATGCCCATGCCATCGGTTTCATAGTATTGGACTTTGTGCTCACAGGGGTTCATAAAAACACCTCGTTATTGGAAAAAAGTGAGTTGCGAAGTTTTGGGATTGCAAGTTTGTTCTTTGACGTTCAAGAATATTTGGATAGATCATGAAAAGACAATTCATAGGAGCTGTTATAGAAACCACGCTCTGTATAAATTTCTGTTGTAGGTGATCCTGTTATAAATAATCAAGATTATTGAAGGAAACGGCACAAAGATGCGAACAAAATGAGTCGTTCGCATATACAAAGATCAAGCATTCGTGACTATTGACAGGATCAAACTCGGTTCGATATACACCGAAAGAAAGTCTATTTCGTTGGCAAATATGAGCAAGATGACAATCGAACTGTGCGAGATCGGCAGTCTCCAATATTATTGGGGAAAATGCAGGAGTATTTCGTAGAATTTGCCGCCAATATGGGGATAAACTGATATACCCCAAAACGTCTTGCATGATGCGCTTATAGTATTTTTTAATCGTTTTTCATATTGTATTTATTGATAGGAAAGCGCCCTCTCCGAGGGCGCTTTCTGCACAGGCTTTACTTAAAGTATTTCACGCCGTTTGCAAACAGCGGCTGATACTTTTCGCCGTAGATATTCTTGCCGACAAACGGGCTGTAACGCTCGGTGTGACCCATCTTGCCGAGCACACGGCCGTCCGGGGAGGTGATACCCTCGATCGCGCACATGGAGCCGTTCGGGTTCCACGCGATGTCCATGGACGGGTCACCGTTCAGATCGGTGTACTGGAACGCTACCTGACCGTTCTTGATCAGGTCGTCGATGACGTTCTGCGGTGCTACGAAGCGGCCCTCGCCGTGCGAGAACGCGATGGAGTGCAGGTCGCCGACATTGCAGGAGGACAGCCACGGAGACTTAACCGACGCAACGCGGGTGGTCGCGTAGCGGCTCTGGTGGCGGCCGATGAGGTTGAAGGTCAGCGTCGGGTCGTCGCCGGTCATCTCGTCACGGATTTCACCGTAGGGAACCAGGCCCAGCTTAATGAGCGCCTGGAAGCCGTTGCAGATGCCGAGCATCAGACCGTCGCGCTTGTTCAGCAGCTCGTGGATGCTATCCTTGATGCCTGCATCGCGAAGGAAGGACGCAATGAACTTACCGGAACCGTCCGGCTCGTCACCGCCGGAGAAGCCGCCCGGCAGGATAACCATCTGCGCCTTACGGATGGAGTTTTCGAGCTGCTCAGCGCTCTCGCGGAGGGCATCCGCGGAGAAGTTGCGGACTACGACGATCTCAGCCGCGCCGCCTGCATTCTCGACCGCACGGGCGGTGTCGTACTCGCAGTTGGTGCCGGGGAATACCGGAATAACCGCCAGCGGCTTTGCGCTCTTGACTGCCGGAGCGGAAACATTGCGCTCGGTAAAGGAAACCTTGGTCAGATGCTCGTCGGAAGCAGCCGCCTTGGTCGGGAACACGCTCTCGAGCTTGCCCTCGAAGGCATTCGTCAGCTCGTCGAGCGTTACGGACTCACCGGCAACCGTGATCTTCTCATCGTCGGTGGTATAGCCGACCAGCCAGTAAGCCGGGAGTTCGGATGCGGCTTCAATCAGGATGCCGCCGAAGTTCTTGAGGTACAGCGCGTCAGACGGGAACGAGTCGTCCATCTTAAAGCCGATCTTGTTGCCGAGCGCCATCTTGCAAACGCCCTCAGCGATACCGCCGGTGGACAGCGCCCATGCGGATACCGCCTTGCCGGACGCAATCAGGTTTGCAACCTCGTTCCACATAAACTTGAGCGTGGTGTAATCCGGCGTGCCGTCCTGATTGTACGGTGCATCGAAGAAGTAAACCGGATGACCTGCCGCCTTGAACTCAGGAGAGATCAGGCGGGAAGCGTCCTGCGGTGCGATTGCGAAGGAAACCAGCGTGGGCGGTACGTCCATATCGTCGAACGAGCCGGACATGGAGTCCTTGCCGCCGATGGCTGCCAGACACAGGTTCTCCTGTGCGGTGTATGCGCCCAGCAGCGCGGACAGCGGCTTGCCGAAGCGCTTCGGGTCCTTGCCGAGACGCTCAAAGTACTCCTGGAAGGTGAGGTAAGCGGTCTCAAAGTCACAGCCCGCTGCGACCAGCTTTGCCACGGATTCGATTACCGCGGAAGAAGCGCCGAGATACGGGTTCTGCTCGGTGAAATACGGGTCAAAGCCGAACGCCATAACGGACGCGGTCTCGCACTGACCGTTCAGGGCCGGCATGGTAGCCGCCATAACCTGCGTCGGGGTCAGCTGATACTTGCCGCCGAACGGCATGAATACCGAGCTTGCGCCGATGGAGCCGTCGAAACGCTCAACCAGACCGCGCTCGAGGCAGATGCCAAGGGTAGAGGCGTGGTTCAGCAGCTTTTCCTTCTCGGAATTGCCTGCCGGAGCGCAGGAGATGGACGGAGTCGGCAGTGCGCCAACCTCTGCGTCAACGTGCTTGGAGCAGCCGTTGGTGTTGAGGAAATCGCGGGAAACATCGACAATCTTGACGCCGTTCCAGGTCATGCACAGGCGGTTCTTGTCGGTAACGGTTGCGACAACAACAGCCTCGATATTCTCCTTGGCAGCTGCGGCAATAAAGGCGTCTACGTCCTTTGCACGGACAACGACAGCCATGCGCTCCTGCGACTCGGAGATAGCCAGCTCGGTGCCGTCCAGACCGTCGTACTTCTTGGGAACCGCGTTCAGGTCGATGTCCAGACCGTCAGCCAGCTCGCCGATGGCAACGGATACACCGCCCGCACCGAAGTCGTTGCAGCGGCGAATCATGCGGGTGACGTTGCCGTCGCGGAACAGACGCTGAATCTTGCGCTCTTCCGGCGGATTGCCCTTCTGGACCTCAGCACCGCAGGTCTCAAGGGACTCCTCAGTGTGCTTCTTAGAGGAGCCGGTAGCGCCGCCGCAGCCGTCACGGCCGGTCTTGCCGCCGAGCAGGATGACGATGTCGCCCGGCTCGGGTACCTCGCGGATGACGTTCTCCAGCGGAGCTGCACCGACAACAGCGCCAATCTCCATGCGCTTTGCGACATAGCCCGGGTGATAAATCTCGTGTACGAGACCGGTAGCAAGACCGATCTGGTTGCCATAGGAGGAGTAGCCCGCAGCAGCTGTCTGGCACAGCTTGCGCTGCGACAGCTTGTGTTCGAGGGTCTCAGACAGCGGTACGGTCGGGTCACCCGCACCGGTCACGCGCATCGCCTGATAAACGTAGGAGCGACCGGACAGCGGGTCGCGGATCGCGCCGCCGAGGCAGGTAGCCGCGCCGCCGAACGGCTCGATCTCGGTCGGGTGGTTATGGGTCTCGTTCTTGAACATGAGCAGCCAGTCCTCATAGTGGCCGTTCACGAGTGCCTTCACCTTAATGGAGCAGGCGTTGATCTCCTCGGACTCGTCGATGTTCTTCAGGTAGCCGCGCTTCTTGAGCACCTTAGCCGCGATCGTACCCATGTCCATCAGCGTTACCGGACGCTTCGCAGCCTTTTCCTCGCCGTAGACTTCTACGCGGGCAGCCATGTAGCGGTCAAATGCGTCCTGCACCATCTGATCTTCGAACTTTACGTCATCGATCTGGGTGAGGAAGGTGGTGTGGCGGCAGTGGTCGGACCAGTAAGTATCGACCATGCGAACCTCGGTGATGGTCGGGTCGCGCTTTTCGGTGTCGCGGAAGTAGGTCTGCAGGAACTTGAGGTCGTCCAGATCCATCGCCAGACCCATATTATGCAGCAGGTCAGAGAGAGCCGTCTCGTCCATGTGAGTAAAGCCGACAACCGATGCCACGCTGGTCGGGATAGCGTACTCTACCTTGAGGGTTGCAGGCTTAGCCATCGAAGCCTCGCGGGTGTCTACGGGGTTAATCAGATAGCCGCGGATCTTGTCCATGTCCTCAGCAGTGAGCTCGCCTTCCAGAACGTAAATTTTAGCGGCTGCAACGGTCGGGCGTTCGCCGCCGGTGAGCAGCTGGATGCACTGTGCGCAGGAATCGGCGCGCTGATCGAACTGACCGGGCAGCGGCTCTACCGCAAGGATGGTGTGAGCGCCTTCCGGACGGGGAAAGTCCTCGTCGTAGCACACATCAGCCATAGGCTCGGAGAATACGATGCCCTTTGCCTTCTCGTAGGTCTCAGGTGCAAGTCCCTCTGCGTCGTAGCGGCAGAGATAGCGCACATGAGTCAGGTTTTTGATTTCCAACAGGTCGTGCAGGCTGGAGAACAGGCTGCGTGCTTCGACATCGAAGCCGGGTTTTTTCTCGGAATAACAACGATTGACGCTCATGATCGTGTTCGCTCCTTTATTGCATGATACTTCTATTCTACATTTTTCACACAGATAAATCAATCGGTGAGGGCGACAAAATATTGTTGATTTCGATGGAGAAGTTTTCTATACCGTTAGAACAAATTAATAATCAGGCATTCGTAAGCAGTAATTGACGGTGTGGTGCAGCCTTCTTCGCATGGTTATATCCTATTAAAAATGGCAGCCGCAGGATGTGACAAGATGCAGCGGTGGGAAGAAGATGAAACCGTGAGGTGATCTCCACTCCTCACTCTTTTCTTTCAATTTCCAAAGAGGTGTGATATAATGTAAGTCAAGAGGAGGGCGACTGTACATGCCGCCCTCGTATTCAAAAAGACGGCGCCGTGCAAACCGGTTGAACACACAGGCGCGTCTGGTATCAAATTATGCCGCGGAACACTCTGCGGTTACAGGAGGAACTGTTATGGAAATCAAGCTCTCACCGTCTATTCTGTCCGCAGATTTTGCAAATCTTGCACGCGATATTAAAATTGCCACCGATGCCGGTGCGGAATACGTTCACGTTGACGTTATGGACGGTCACTTCGTGCCGAATATCACCATCGGCGCTCCGGTGGTTAAGGCGCTGCGCAAGGCGACCGACAAGGTGCTCGATGTACATCTGATGATCTCGGACCCCGATCAGTATCTGGACGACTTCATCAAGGCCGGCTCGGATATCATCACCGTACACTACGAGTCCAACGGTGATACGCTCGAGCAGCTGAAGAAAATCCGCGCAGCCGGTGTCAAGGCAGCCTGCGTTATCAAGCCGAAAACCCCCGCTGAGGTGCTGTTCCCGCTGCTGCCGTACTGCGATATGGTGCTCATCATGACCGTTGAGCCGGGCTTTGGTGGTCAGGGCTTTATCCCGGAGTGCATGGACAAAATCAAGGCTGTCCGCGCGGAAATCCAGAAGAACGGCTATAAGTGCGAACTGGAGATCGACGGCGGCGCAAAGCTGAACAATACCGCCGACATCGTAGCCGCCGGTGCAGACGTTATCGTAGCAGGTTCTGCCGTGTTCGGCGGTGACATTGCAGCTAATGTCAAGGGCTTCCACGAGGTATTCAAGGAAGGCGCAGCCAAGGCAGCCTGGAGCAAGTAATCATATAAGTGTGAACAACCCCCAATCGTTAGTCTGTCTGACCGTTGGGGGTTTTCTAATAGAGATGAGGGATAAAATGAACGAACTGACAAAGCGAATCGTTTCGTGTGTGCTGCTGTTGATAATCGGACTTGGGTGCTTTTTCGGCATTTCGGGATGGCAGTCTTCACCGGAGACGCACCGGACGAGCATTGAATATTTAAATGAAAAGCAGGCGACTGTGATGAAGCTGACTGCGGCTTCCACGGCAGCGTCCGCAGCTGTTTCGGCTCTGCCGGGAGACACAGGAAGCGCCATCGCGGAAAAGCTGGCTGATCTCACGTCGGATTTTCTGATCGTGCTGTGTGCCATTATGTTAGAGAAATATCTGCTCACCATTACCGGATACGCGGTTTTCCGGTTTATTTTACCGGCAGCGTGCGTGCTGCTCATCGTCCGGCAGTTCCGCAGCAGCGCGATTCTGGCGAAACTCGCATTCAAGCTGGCGCTGTTCGGCATGGCGGTTTGGCTGGCTGTTCCGGGCGGCATCACAGTATCACGCATGATCGAGGCCACCTATGAAACCTCTCTGTCGCAGACCATTGAGGACGCGCAAAGTGCAGCGGATGCTATCGATACCAGTGCGGGTTCAGACTCGGATTCGGACAGCGAAAAGAGCGGTTTCTGGTCGGGTATTACGTCCTCGGTGCAGAATGCGGTCTCCGGCGTGACGGAAAAGTTTGAAAAACTGCTCAGCAATGTCATGGAGGCACTCGCCGTGCTAATCGTTACCTCGTGTGTGCTGCCGGTGCTCGTACTGCTGTTCCTGCTGTGGATTGTGAAAATGCTCACCGGGATTGACTTCAATCTGCCGAAACGGAAATCAACGGTGTAATTAAGAGTGGAGAGTGAAGATAACGTAGCGATTTACCCTTCTTCACATGATTCTATCTTATTATTAAAAGGTATACCATAGGGTACGTTGGCTTGGCACATCGCCTGTAACTCATCTGCATAGACCTAAAGGGAGTGAATTTTAAATATTGTCAGACCTGCAAGGTCAATCCGCCTCAAACCGGCAGATGTAAGACCTTGTAAAAATAATAAAACCGCCTGAAAAGGCGGTTTTGGTTTTATTGTGTATTATCTATGGTAAATTAATGTTGCGGGTGTTGCTTTACGCTGCGTTTCATCTGGTACATGCACACGCCTGCGTTTACAACAGCCGCCAGCAGGAACAGTACGACTGCGCAGAACCGAATAGCGAACGATGTATCCAGAAGGGCGCTGAAATCCTGTGCATATACGCGGACATTGTACTCGAAAATCTGCCCGAGCAACGCCAGTGAGCACAAACCCATACTGACCGCTGCAAATGGCAGCGCGTTTTTTCGTCTGGCCAGTGCAATGAGCGGCAGTACAAGTGAAAGTATACCGCAGGTCAGGCTCCCCACAGAGCACATCACCGAGATTGAAATTGTAGTGGACATTTTTTGTCTCCTCCTTCCTTTACGAACAGTATAACATATTATGGGTGGAATGGAAAGGACAATGTTGTGCAGACAATAAACCTCACGTTAATTCCTAATTTAGCATTGACAGAACCGCCCACAGAGGATATACTGTATGTAGAAATTAACATACTATTAAAAAGTATTTTGAAAAGAGGTGCACCATGGCAGACACAGGAAAACTCAAGCGGGAGAACACAGCTCTGCTCCGGCAGGCGATGCAGCACGGCTCTGCCGGCAAAAACGATCTTGCGCGGCTGACACATCTCAGCTTTCCGACCGTCAGCCGCATTGTGGATGAGATGGTCGAGCGCGGAGAAGCGCAAGAAATCGGTACGGCAGCCTCCACCGGTGGACGCTGCGCCATGCAGTACCGGCTGAACCCGCAGTACCGGCTGTTCCTGTGTCTGCGACTGGAGCAGGACACGCTGCACTGGTTTGTGTGCGACCTCGACGGTACACCGCTCGAACAGGAACAGCAGACCTGCTCCGGCGATGTGCGCGAATTTCTCGACACGCTTCTGATGCGTGTTAGGGCGCGTTACCCGCGGCTTGCAGCGGTGATGCTCGGCTTTGCCGGAACAATGCATAACGGCATCGTCACCGAGAGTTTCGGCTACCCTGAGCTGCGGGGCGTAAGCCTTAGCGCGTATCTTCACGATAAAACCGGTCTGCCGTGCATGGCGGCCCGTGATATGCAGGTCGTGGCTGCAGGCTACGCGGCGCAGTACACGCCCGCACCGAAAGCCGCTGTGTGCATTTACATCGGCAAGCTGGGTGCAGGCGCAGGTATCGTGCTGAACGGAAAGGTCTGGGGCGGTGCCGCAGGCTTTGCCGGCGAACTGCATTATCTTCCAATCGAACACAATCTCGAATACGCGCAGAATCACTTTGCAGGCGCGGATATAAGCGACTATTTCACCAAGGTCATCTGCGGCTGTGCGGCGCTCATCAATCCGGACAGGGTGGTGCTGTATGCCGATTCCCGTCTGACCGATAAGGCAGCGCGGATACGCGAAAGCTGTGCGCAGGCGCTGCCGGAGCAGGCTATGCCGACCATAGAGCTGTCTCAGTCCTTCGAGCAGGACTATACCCGAGGGTTATTTACCTTGGCGAAAAAGATGGAGGAAACCACATGAAATACTTTGTTTTTGACATTGACGGCACGCTGATCGACTCCTCAAAGGTAGATCAGTGGGCCATGCACACTGCACTTGCCGAGTTCGGCTATGAGTTCACCTACGAGCAGCTGATCTTCTCCTTCGGTATGCCCGGCAGACGCGCATTGGCGAAATTAGGCATTCCGGCCGAGCGGGTTGAGCCAATCATGGCTCGCTGGGAAGCGCTGGCGTATGACCGTCTGGACGAAATCCCGATGTACGACGGCATTCCTGAAACGATAGAGGAGCTCAGAAAATCCGGCTGTTCGTGTGGCATTGTCACCTCGCGGACACGTTTGCAGCTCAAGCAGGGGATTGAACCCATCGGCTTCACGCCGTGGTTTGATGAGATCATCTGTGCGGATGATGTCGAGCATCCCAAGCCTGCGCCGGACGCTCTGCTCGAGTGTCTGCGTCGGTTCGGCTGTAAACCCGAGGACGCCGTCTATATCGGTGACAGCGAATATGATATGCAGTGCGCGAAAAGTGCAGGCGTCAAGAGCGTCCTCGCCCTGTGGGGGTGCTCCGAGGCGGAGAAGTTAATGTCGGATATGAGGTTTGAACATCCGGCAGAGATTCTGTCGCTCAGATAAATATAATTGTATATGCTTAGGGGCGGACCAATGTGTCCGCCCTCTCTTTCTGGTCTGTTCCTTGTTGTGGGTATAGGCAAAAAGAAACCCTTTCTCATTACGAGAGAGGGTTTCCTTTTGCACAGATTTACTCGGATTTATGCAGCAGATCCATAAATTCTTCGCCGGTGATGGTTTCTTTTTCCAGAAGGAAGTGCGCCAGACGGTGCAGGGCATCCATATTATTCTGCAGGATGCCGATGGCCTTCTCATGCGCGGTCTTGACAGTGGCAATCACTTCCTCATCAATTTTCGCAGCGGTCTCCGCCGAGCAAGCGAGCGCGGTATCGCCCGACAAATACTGATTCGTCACGGTCTCGAGCGCAACCATATCGAACTTGCGGCTCATACCGTAGCGCGTGATCATCGAGCGCGTCAGCTTGGTGGCCTGCTCGATGTCGTTGGATGCACCGGTGGTAATCGAGCCGAAAATCAGCTCCTCGGCTGCACGGCCGCCGGTGAGCGTTGCCACCTTGTTCAGCAGTTCATCCTTGCTCATCAGATTGTGCTCGCCCTCATCCACCTGCATGGTGTAGCCGAGTGCACCCGAGGTGCGCGGCACAATGGTAATCTTGGTGACAGGCGCGGAGTCGGTCTGCTTGGCAGCCACCAGTGCGTGACCGATTTCGTGATACGCAACGATCTCCTTCTCCTTGGCGCTGAGTACGGCGTTCTTGCGCTGCGCACCGGCAATGACGGTCTCGACGCTCTCATCCAGATCGGCCTGAATGACGCTGTTTCGTCCCAGACGGACGGCACGCAGAGCCGCCTCGTTGATAATGTTGGCAAGGTCAGCACCGGAAGCGCCGGAGGTTGCTCGGGCAATCGAGTTGAAGTCGATATTGCCGGACATGTGAACATCCTTAGCGTGCACCTTCAAAATTGCGATACGACCCTGCAGATCGGGCAGCTGCACCGGAATGCGGCGGTCAAAACGGCCCGGACGCAGCAGAGCCGGGTCAAGCGACTCTGGACGGTTGGTCGCCGCCAGAATAACGACGCCTTTGGTGCCGTCAAAGCCGTCCATCTCGGTCAGCAGCTGGTTGAGCGTCTGCTCGCGCTCATCGTTGCCGCCCATGCCTGCGCCGTCGCGCTTTTTACCGATGGTATCAATCTCGTCGATGAACACGATGCACGGTGCTTTTTCGCTGGCCTGTTTGAACAGATCGCGCACCTTGGCCGCGCCCATGCCGACGAACATTTCGACGAACTCCGAGCCGGAAATCGAGAAGAACGGCACATGTGCCTCACCGGCAACGGCCTTCGCCAGCAAGGTCTTGCCGGTGCCCGGAGGGCCGACCAGCAGTGCGCCCTTCGGCAGCTTTGCACCGATGGAAGCGTACTTGTTCGGGTTGTGCAGGAAGTCCACGATCTCAGTGAGGGCCTCCTTGGCTTCATCCTGACCGGCGACATCGGCAAAGGTCTTGCCGGTCTCGGTCTCGGCGTAAATCTTGGCGTTGGATTTGCCGAAGCTCATCATGTTGCCGCCCATGTTCTTCATCATCTTTTTCTGTAGCCACTGACCGACCGCGATAATGAGCACAATCGGAACAACGTAGCTGATGAGCATGCTCAGCAGGGGAGAGGTCTGGGTCGGAATCTCGGCAGCAAACTTGACATTGGCCTTCAGCAAGCGGCCGACCAGCTCGTCATCCGGGAAAATGCCGGTCTTGTAGAGTGCGTCCTTGCCCTTGTCATTGGTGGCCTCAAAGGTAATTTCCTGATCCTGCTTGTCGTAGGCGATGGTCTGCACCTTGCCGTCGTCTACCATGGTGATGAACTCGTCGTAGCCGACCTCGGTAACCTGCCGCTGCAGCAGGCTCGGAAACAGCAGCCAGTTGAGCATCATAAGCACGAGCAGCATGACCGCATAATAGAAGATCAGCGGTTTTTTGGGGTTTTTCGTCCCTTTTGGGTTGTTATTCATGTGAGTTTCGTCCTTTCGAGTAAATCGTTGAGGTTTTGCTGCATCTTGCGCATCACACCACACAGGGTCTGCATTTCCTGCTCGGAGATACCCTGCTGCAGTGTCAGCGCAAAGGTTTCACAGCGGTGATGGAGCGTTTTGGCGGCAGCGTGTCCTTCATCAGACAGGTGCAGATGCACCAGACGGCGGTCGTTCTCGTCGCGTACGCAGTAGAGCAGACCACGTCTCTGCAGTCCGTCCACGCTGCGCGTCACCAGCGGCTTGGAAACGTTCCACGCCTGTGCAATGGCAGTTGCGGTGTCCTGCTCGGGCGCGTTGCGGTACAGAAACAGCAGCACGAACATCTCATTTGGCGTAAAGCCGCAGTTTTCGGTCAGCTCGCGGAAGCAGCTGCGGTACAGCTGACCCGCGTGGAACGCATCGGCGGCAAAATCATGGGGAGAGCCGGACATGCGGTGTCCTCCTTTCAGCAAACGGTTTACTTGTAAACTATAATAGACCGAAAGCGAGCGAACGTCAATCGTCCAAATGTGAACATTCTGAAAATTCAGACATTCTCAATTCTTCATCCGAAACAAAAAAGACGCCGAGAAACTCTCAGCGTCTTTCTGCGGTTTACTTCATGGTACCGCGGGTGCCCCAGTTGGAGAACTCGGAGTACGTCAGGTAAATGCTGTCATCGTGCAGACCGGTGTGCAGCTCGACAGCATCAAACAGTGCTTCGGTCAGTGCCTTCTTGTTCTCAAACTCGGTCGAACCGTAGCAGCGAACATCAACGTACGCCAGCTTGCGCTTCTCGCCTGCAAAGTACATGGTGTGGTTATCGGAGATGTCAACCATCAGAGCAGCCTCGGTCTTGCCCGGAATCAGGGAGATCTTCTGGCCGATGGTCTTCTTCAGCTCGTCCTTCTGCTCGTCGGACAGGGCCTTGGAGGTGGTAACAGCAATATACGGCATGGGTATATCCTTCTTTCTTTTGGATTGGGCAATACAGCACTGCCCGTGATTTATTTTATTGTAGCACATCGGTCGCTGTTTGCGATATCGTAATCCTGCATAATTTGCAGTCGGGAAAGGTATTTAAAAATCAGCAATTTTTGACAGTGCATTTTTAAATGAACTGTGAACTTTATCAAAAAACAGGTGCACGATAAGTGGATTTGTGGTATAGTATTAACAGCAAAGAAGTACAGTCCATGATCGGGTGTTGTATATGAATATCAAGTGTACGCAAAATATTTACAAAAGTGCCAATGGTGTTTCCAATGTCACCTATTATATTCTTGTTCCCGAAGGAGTAGAGGTGCGCGGTATCGTACAGCTGTCTCACGGCATGTGCGAGTATTTTTCGCGCTATACCGCATTTGCGAAGTATCTCTGCGGACTGGGCTTTATTGTCTGCGGAAACGATCATATCGGACACGGAGCATCGGTCTCACGCACGGCGGATCTCGGATTTTTTGCCGCTCGTGACGGCTGGAAGTATCTTGTTGAGGATGTCAAGCATCTGACCGACCTGATGCAGCGCCGCTATCCCGACCTGCCGTATTTCCTGCTCGGGCACTCGATGGGTTCGCTGATCGCGCGGCTGTACCTGCTCGATTACGGAGAGAAGCTGTCCGGCTGCATCCTCATCGGCACGGTCGGTCCGATCGCTGCCTCCGGCAGCATCGTACATCTTGCAGATTCGGTAGCACGCTCGCGCGGCATCACCTATCGCAGCGGACTGTTGTCCAATCTGGTGTTCAAGGGTTTCAACAGAAAAATCAAGCAGCCGAAAACCGTGTTTGACTGGCTCAGCCGCGATGAGGCGGTCGTGTCGCTCTATCAGTCGGATGAAAAATGCAATTTCGTGTTTACCGCGACCGGATTCCGCGACCTGTTTACGCTCATCACCAAGGCGAACAATCCGGTGACCTTCCGGAAAACGCCAAAGGACCTGCCGCTGCTGTTCATCTCGGGTGATAAGGACCCGGTTGGGCGGTACGGTGAGGGTGTGCGCCGTACGGTCAATCTGTACCGCGGCAATGGCGTGAGGAATATCGAGGTCATCTTTTATAAGGATGCGCGCCACGAGGTGCTCAACGAGCTTGACAGACTTGAGACCTTCGGAGATATTTCACGTTGGCTGGAGACACACCTTGCCGCAAGAGCTGCAAGGCAGGCTGTCGAGCAGGAGCCGGAAACGGCAGCGGAATAAAAATAAAACCTCTCTCAAAACGCTTGAGAGAGGTTTTTGTGCTTTTTAGGCGCGGGAAGCCGCCTTGCTGTGCTGTCTGTCTTTGAAATACCGTGCATTGAGCACTGCCGAGACAACGAGCAGCACGCCTGCAATCAGCAGGATAGCAAAACCCCAGCGGATTCCCGTACGGTTAGCAGCGATGCCGATCGCGGCTGGAGCCATAGCCGCACCGAAGCCATTGAGCGTAACGTAAATGCCCATGGATGCCGGATAGCGCGAGAACAGGTCTCCGGCGTTGGCTACCGTTGTGCCGTACATGCCGGACATGCATAGACCCAGACCGATCGTTGCAATCGTGAGCACGGAAAGCGTGGTTCCGGTGACGAGCAGCACGAGAAATGCCGCCATGCCGAAGCACATGACCGTGATCATCTGCCACGGACGGAATTTCGCAGCGATCACGCTGCACGAGAAGCGACCGATCAGCAGCGAAACCCACAGCAGGGAAGTGATGATCTGCGCAGCGTCTGCGGCGAGCACACCGGAATCAATGTAAAAGCTGGTCAGCCAGCCCATCATGGAAGCCTCAACAGCCTCGTAGAAAAAGCAGAGCGCTGTGCACAGCCAGAACAGCTTTTCGCGCAGAAATCCGTAGTCGGTCGCGGATTTCTGCCCGGTTTTCGTGGATTTATCGTCATCCATCTTCATGAACAGGCCGAAGATAAACGAAGCCGTCAGCAGCACAATGGAAATCTCAAGCGCGAGACGCCAGCCGTTGTCGCCGCCCAGCTTATGGCAGGCGAGCACAGCTAGCGGCGCCACACACGCGCCGAACGCATACGCCGCGTGCATCATGTTGAGCGGAGTGGCACTGCCGTTCGCGTATTCGCTCATCACGCGGTTGTTGTAATCCGTGATAGCGCCCTTGGAAATGCCGGTCAGGAACATGGCCGCCAGCAGCCAGACCGGCGAGCCGTTGGTTAACAGCATGACAAAGCCGACCGCGAATACATAATATAGGATGAGGTAGGCACGTTTGAGTCCCCATTTGATGGCGGCCAGACCGGACAGCAGGCCGATACCGAGATAGCCGATCGACTGTGCGGACAGCAGCGTGCCGCCGATCTGGTAATCCAGCGCGTAGGCCGCGCGTAAATCCGGCAGCACAGAGCCGAGCATGATGGAGCTCAGCCCCTGTGCGAAATAAACGAGAAGCAGTTCTGCGACAACATAGCGCTTGCTGCGGCTCAGCGAGGATAGAAATGCTTTCATTGGTGTATCCCTTCAATTTGTGTGGAATATGCGGTTTTTTTGACCGCGATTATTAGTATAATCTCCTGCGGTGCGATGTACTACTAAATTCTTGCGATTTACACCTGCGAAAAGATAGCGTGTTTCTGCGGAAAACTGCTGAAACAGGCTGCGTGAGCGAAATCCTGTGCAGGGATGCTCACAGCTTTTATACAATCTTGCGATTGGGCGCAAAGAAACAGCGAACCACTATATTATGGTTCGCTGTCTGCGAATTTGCTTGTTAGATGCGGCAGGCTTCAAGAAGCTCGTTCTTACAGCTCCACAGCTTTTTGGAGAGATCCACGAAGTAGGTCTGCGGATTCTCGAAACGCTTGATCTGATCCCACAGGGTATCGACCTCACGGATGCAGTACTTGCGGATGTCCTCAACATCCGGGCTGTTGTAAATGCACTTGCCGTGCTTGAACAGCTGTACGCGCAGCGGACGAACCGTATAATCGGTAACGATACGCTGCTTCCAGGTGTAGACCGGATGGAACAGTACATACGGCAGAGAAGCGTCGATTTGCTCGTCGTGCACGGTGAGCACGTCGCCGAGCGCCTTGCCGGTCTTGTTGTCGAACAGGCGGTACACCTGCTTGAAGTGCGGTGTGGTGATCTTCTCGACGTTCTCGGAAACCTTGATCTTCGGGATGATCTCGCCGTTTTCATCCTCAACGGCAGCCAGCTTGTATACGCCGCCGAATACCGGCTCGGACTTGGAGGTGATGAGTCGCTCGCCGATGCCGAACGAGTCTACGCGGGCACCCTGCACGAGCAGGTCGCGCACCAGATACTCATCGAGCGAGTTGGACGCCATGATCTGCATATCCTCGAAGCCGGCGGCATCGAGCATTTTGCGGGCCTCGATAGAAAGGTAAGCGATATCGCCGGAATCCAGACGGATGCCGCGTGCGCGGATGCCCTTTTCCGCTTCCAGTTCCTTGGCGACACGGATTGCGTTCGGCACACCGGACTTGAGTACATTATAAGTGTCAACCAGGAATACGCAGTTATCCGGATAAATATCTGCATAAGCCTTGAAGGCCTCGTACTCGCTGTCAAACATCTGCACCCAGGAGTGCGCCATCGTGCCGCCGGCCGGAATCTTGTAGTCACGGTCGGACAGAACGCAGGCGGTACCCTGACAGCCGCCGATGTAGGCAGCGCGGGCACCGAGGATAGCGCCGTCGTAGCCCTGTGCACGGCGGGAGCCGAACTCGAGCACAGTACGGCCTTCTGCCGCACGCGTGATGCGGTTCGCCTTGGTGGCGATCAGGGTCTGGTGGTTGATGGTCAGCAGGATCATGGTTTCGACAAACTGTGCCTGAATCATCGGACCGGCCACCGTTACGAGCGGCTCACCGGGAAATACCGGCGTACCCTCGGGTACGGCCCATACGTCGCATTCAAACTCAAAATCGCGCAGATAATTGAGGAAGGACTCCGAGAAGCACTTGCGGTTGCGAAGATATGCAATATCCTCTTCGGAAAAATGCAGGTTATTGAAGTATTCAATCAGCTGTTCCACGCCTGCCATGATGGCATATCCGCCGCCGTCCGGTACACGGCGGAAGAACATATCGAAGTATGCGCGGCGGTTGCCGATACCCTTTTCGAAGTATCCGTTCGCCATCGTAAACTCGTAAAAGTCAGTGAGCATGGTTAAATTTCTTTCGGTCATTGCGGAAAACGCCCCTTTGCGCACCATTTTTTGTGCGCTTTTATTCATTCCGTGCAATCTGTCTTGACACAGTGCATTTATAATATAATAGTACGTTTTTACAGAAAGTGCAAGCATTATTTATCAAATTCAAATTCATAGTATGCATAAATATACAATGGAGAAAATAATTATAAATTTTGCTTGCCAAATGAGTATGGCGGTAGTATAATAAAACCATCGAAAAAAACGCAGAATGCGAGGTCGAAAAACATGGAAAAGAAATATAACAAAGTTGTTCTGGCATATTCCGGCGGTCTGGATACTTCGGTACTCATTCCGTGGCTGAAGGAGCATTACGGCTGTGAGGTTATCGCGGTTTCCGGCAACGTCGGTCAGGGCACCGAGCTGGACGGTCTGGAGGAGAAGGCGCTCAAGACCGGCGCGTCCAAGCTGTACATCGAGGATCTGACCAAGGACTTCGTTGATGACTACATCATCCCGACCATGAAGGCGGGCGCAACCTACGAGCAGTACCTGCTGGGAACCTCGTTCGCTCGTCCGATCATCGCAAAGCGTATTGTTGATATTGCACTGAAGGAAGGCGCTGACGCGATCTGCCACGGCTGCACCGGCAAGGGCAACGATCAGGTTCGTTTCGAGTTGGCTATTCATGCATTTGCACCGCAGATGGACATCATTGCTCCGTGGCGTTTCTGGGAGCTGAACAGCCGTGAGAAGGAGATCGAGTATGCGGAAGCACACAACATTCCGCTGAAGATCAACAAGGAGACCAACTACTCCAAGGATAAGAACCTGTGGCACCTCAGCCATGAGGGTCTGGACCTCGAGCTGCCGTCCAACGAAGCACCGATCAACAAGCCGGGTTTCCTCGAGCTGGGTGTTTCTCCGGAAATGGCTCCGGACAAGCCGACCTATGTTACCATCCACTTTGAGAAGGGCGTTCCGACCGCAGTTGACGGCGAGAAGCTCGAGTCTGTTGCCCTGATCGAGAAGCTGAACAAGCTCGGCGGCGAGAACGGCATCGGTATCCTCGATATCGTTGAGAACCGTCTGGTCGGTATGAAGAGCCGCGGTGTTTATGAGACTCCGGGCGGTGCGATCCTGTACGCAGCACATGCAAAGCTGGAGGAGATCACCCTCGACAAGGAGACCGCACACTACAAGAATCAGGTTGCTCTCAAGTTTGGCGAGCTGGTTTACAACGGCCAGTGGTACACGCCGCTGCGCAAGGCGCTCTCTGCATTTGTTGACTCCACCCAGGAGACCGTTACCGGCGATGTTAAGCTGAAGCTGTACAAGGGCAACATCATCCCGGCTTCCGTAACCTCTCCGTACAGCCTGTACTCCGAGGATATGGCAACCTTTAACGAGGATGACTGCTACGATCAGGCAGATTCCGCAGGCTTCATCAACCTGTTCGGCCTGCCGCTCAAGGTTCGTGCCCTGAACGATCAGATCCTGTACAAGAAGACCGGTGAGCATTTCCCGTCTGTTGAAAAGTAAGTAAAAGAAATCGTAGGGCGGCACGCCCGTTGTGTGCCGCCCTATGAGTGTTTTGTGAGGTAACATAAATATGGCAAAATTATGGGCAGGACGTTTCCAGAAGGAAACCGATCTGGTGGTAAACGATTTCAACTCTTCCATCCTGTTTGACTGCCGTTTATATAAGGAAGATATCACCGGCTCTATCGCGCACGCTACCATGTTGGGCAAGCAGGGCATCATCGAGGAGCATGAGGCCGAAAAGATCGTCGAAGGTCTGAAGGGCATCCTCAAGGATATTGAGGACGGCAAGGTTGAGTTCTCGCTCGATTACGAGGACATCCACATGAACGTCGAGCAGCTGCTGACCGAGCGCATCGGTGATACCGGCAAGCGTCTGCACACCGGCCGTTCGAGAAACGATCAGGTTGCACTCGATATGCGTCTGTACGTCAAGAAGGAGATCAAGGAGATCATCAAGCTGATCCTCGGCTTCATGAAGGCACTGACTGCAAAGAGCCGCGAGAATCTTGATGCGGTTATGCCGGGCTACACCCATCTGCAGCGCGCACAGCCGACGACCTTTGCACATTATATGATGGCGTATGCCAACATGCTCAAGCGCGACGTATCCCGCCTGCAGGACTGCTGCGAGCGCATGGACGAAATGCCGCTTGGCTCGGGTGCATTGGCTTCGACCACTTATCCCATCGACCGCGACTTCGTTCGTCAGCAGCTTGGCTTTGCCCGCCTGACCGACAACTCGCTCGACGGCGTATCCGACCGTGACTACTGCGTGGAGCTGCTCTCCGCGCTGTCCATCCTGATGATGCACCTGTCTCGTCTGTCCGAGGAAATTATTTCGTGGTGCTCCTGGGAGTTCAAGTTCGTTGAGCTGGACGATGCGTACTCCACCGGCTCGTCCATCATGCCGCAGAAGAAGAACCCGGACGTGTGCGAGCTGATCCGCGGCAAGACCGGCCGTGTTTACGGTGCGCTGACCACCATGCTGACCGTACTCAAGGGTCTGCCGCTGGCGTATAACAAGGATATGCAGGAGGACAAGGAGGCTGTATTCGGCGCGATCGACACCGTAAAGCAGTGCCTCGAGGTATTCACGCCGATGTTCTCCACCATGACGCTGCGCCGCGACAACATGCGCAAGGCAGCCTCCCGCGGCTTTATCAACGCAACCGACTGCGCCGACTACCTGACCAAGAAGGGTGTTCCGTTCCGCGATGCGTACAAGACGGTCGGCCGTCTGGTCAACCAGTGTATCAAGGCCGATGAGACCCTCGAGACCATGACCATGCGCGACTTTGCAGCCATTTCCAACAAGTTCGGCGACGACGTATACGACGCACTCGACCTGCGCACCTGTGTTGCTGAGCGTAAGGTCATCGGCGGCCCGGCTCCGCAGGAAGTAACCCGCCAGATTGATAAAATTGACAAGTTCATCGCGGAGGTTGAGGACGATGAAGCCTAAAATTTACATCGACGGCAAAGAGGGCACGACCGGTCTCCGGATTTACGAGCGCCTCGGTGGCCGCGACGATATCGAGCTGCTGCTCATCGACGAGGACAAGCGCAAGGACACCGAGGAGCGCCGCAAGTTCCTCAACGCAGCCGACATTGCGTTCCTGTGCCTGCCGGATGCGGCGGCGAAAGAGGCGGTTTCGCTCATCGAGAATGATACCACCCGTGTCATCGATGCATCGACCGCGCATCGCACCGACCCGGACTGGGATTACGGCTTTGCCGAGCTGTCCAAGGCGCACCGCGAAGCCATCAAGAACTCCAAGCGCGTTGCCAATCCGGGCTGCCATGCAAGCGGATTTATTTCCTCGGTTTACCCGCTGGTAGCAAACGGTATCATTGCCGAGGACACCGCGCTCACCTGTGCTTCGCTGACCGGTTACTCCGGCGGCGGCAAGAAAATGATCGCGGAGTATCAGGACGAGAACCGCGATCCGCGACATGATTCCGAGCGCATTTACGGTCTGAACCTGCACCATAAGCACCTGCCGGAGATGGGCTACATCTGCGGTCTGACGCAGGCGCCGGTGTTCGTGCCAATCGTAGGTGACTTTTACAAGGGTATGGCCACCACAGTTATGCTCCCGGGCGTAGATGCACATCTCGTGCATGCGACACTCACCAGGCACTACGAGGGTCAACAGCTTGTCACCGTGGCGCCGTTCGGCGGTGAAGAGCCGATGATCTACGCCAACACACTGGCCGGTCACGACAGCCTCAAGCTGATCGTCTGCGGCCACGAGGAGCAGACCATTGTCACCGCACTGTTTGACAATCTCGGCAAGGGCGCTTCGGGCGCTGCCGTGCAGAATATGAATATCATGCTCGGTCTGGATGAAACGACCGGCTTAAACCTCTGATTTCAGCAGGGAGAATTATTATGAAAATTATCGAAGGCGGCGTTTGCGCCGCAAAGGGCTTTAAGGCGGGCAGTGTGCGCTGCGGCGTCAAGGAAAGCCGCACGAATGACGATACCGCGATCATTTTCAGCGAATGCGAATGCACCGCGGCTGCCACCTACACGATGAACCGCGTCAAGGCGGCTCCGCTGTATGTTACCATGGAGCACCTCGAGGACGGCGTAGCACGCGCGATCGTTGCCAATGCGGGCAACGCGAACGCCTGTGCACTGGACGGTATGGAGAACGCTCGCCGTATGGCGCAGGCAGCGGCCAAGCTGCTCGGCGTAGCCGAAACCGATGTTGCCGTTGCATCCACCGGTGTGATCGGTCAGCGCCTCAACATCGAGTGCATCGAGGAGCACTTGCCGGAACTGGTTCTGGAGGACAACGCCTCCGAGAAGGCAAATCGCGCCATCATGACCACCGATACCAAGCCCAAGACGGCGGCTGTTGAGTTCACCATCGGCGGCAAGACCTGCCGCATCGGCGGCATCTGCAAGGGCAGCGGCATGATTCATCCAAACATGGGCACTATGCTGTCCTTCATCACGACCGACTGCGCCATCACGCATGAAATGCTGACTGACGCACTGCAGGAGAATGTCAAGAAAACCTACAACCGCGTAACGGTTGACGGCGACACCTCCACCAACGATATGTGCATCGTGCTCGCAAACGGCATGGCCGGCAACACG
The DNA here is from genome assembly GCF_003477715.1 of Butyricicoccus sp. AF35-5AC. NCBI lineage: Bacteria > Bacillati > Bacillota > Clostridia > Eubacteriales > Butyricicoccaceae > Butyricicoccus > Butyricicoccus sp. AF35-5AC. The sequence continues at coordinate 127,155 of NZ_QUDX01000005.1, read as the reverse complement.
CTCATCGAGTGGCAGGACGAGGAATATCAGGCGTTCTGCAAGGCGCTGAACGAGGTGAACACCCGTCTGGCACGCCAGATTGCTGCAGACGGCGAAGGCGCAACCAAGCTGGTTACCTGCACCGTTAAGAACTCCCGCTCCGAGGAGGCAGCTGAGCGATTGGCCAAGGCCGTTGTCGGCTCCAACCTCGTCAAGGCGGCTATGTTCGGTGCAGATGCAAACTGGGGTCGTGTACTGTGTGCAATGGGTTACTCCAAGGCACCGTTCCGTCCGGAGTACGTTTCTATGGCGTTCGAGTCCGCAGCAGGCAGCGTAGCAGTCTGCGACAAGGGTGCGGCTCTGGATTTTGATGAAGAACTGGCGAAAAAGGTGCTCTCCGAGAACGAGGTTACCATTGCGGTTGATGTAAATGAGGGCGAGGACAGCGCTACTGCATGGGGCTGCGACCTTACTTACGATTATGTGAAAATTAACGGAGATTATAGAACGTAATCGCTGCTTATAACAGGATAAAGGAACGAATTAGTATGGATACTCAACTTGATGCGGAGCTGCGCGCCAATATTCTGGTCGAAGCACTTCCGTATATTCAGGAATATTACGGTCAGACCGTTGTTGTAAAATACGGCGGCAACGCAATGATCAACGAGGAGCTGAAGGACGCGGTCATCCACGATCTGGTACTGCTCAATCTGGTCGGCGTCAAGGTCGTTATCGTACACGGCGGCGGCCCGGAGATCAATGAAATGCTGGGGAAGATCGGCAAGGAGAGCAAGTTTGTCAACGGCCTGCGCTATACCGATCGTGAAACCATGGATATTGTCCAGATGGTGCTGTGCGGCAAGGTCAACAAGGACCTTGTAACCCTGATCGAGAAGGCAGGCGGCCGCGGCATCGGTCTCGGCGGCATGGACGGCGGCCTGTTTCAGGCGAAGCGCCTGACCGACCGCTCGGGTACGGATTACGGCTACGTCGGCGACATTATGGACGTAGACCCGTCTCCGGTTATCGATGTGCTGCAGCAGGGCTATATTCCGGTCGTCTCGACCGTTGCACAGGGCATCGACGATGAAACCAACTACAACATCAACGCTGACACCGCAGCCAGCAAGCTGGCAGTTGCACTCGGTGCAAAAAAGCTGATTCTGCTGACCGACGTACGCGGTCTGATGCAGGACATTAACGATCCGGACAGTGTCATTCACCGTCTCAAGGTGTCCGAGGTGCCGAAGCTGGTGCACGACGGCATCATCAAGGGCGGCATGATCCCCAAGGTAGACTGCTGTGTTGAGGCAGTCCGCAAGGGCGTTGAGCGTGCCACTATTCTGGACGGCCGTGTCAAGCATTCGATTCTGATCGAGCTGCTTTCCAAGGTCGGCGCAGGCACTATGTTTCAGTAATTGAGAATTGAAAATGGAGAATGGAGAATGATTCGCTCCGTATCTCCGATAAAAGGTGATACCCTATGACTTACAATGAATTAAAAAGCGAAGAAAATAAATATGTAATGAACACCTATGGCCGTTTCCCGATTGCGCTGGACCACGGCGAGGGTGCGACTCTGTGGGACGTTGAGGGCAAGAAGTACATCGATCTTGCTTCCGGCATCGGCGTAAACTGCCTTGGTTATGCCAATCCGGCAATCATTGACGCGATCGATAAGCAGGCGCACAAGCTGATGCATGTTTCCAACCTGTTCACCACCGAGCCGATGGTTCAGGTTGCCAAGAAGCTGGTAGAAAAGACACATCTGGGCGGCAAGGTATTCTTTGCCAACTCGGGCGCTGAGGCAAACGAGGGTGCCATCAAACTGGCGCGCAAGTACTCGTTCGACAAGTATGGTGAGGGCCGCTTCAAGGTGCTGACGCTCATCAATTCCTTCCACGGACGTACCGTAACCACGCTGAAGGCCACCGGTCAGGAGCGTTTCCACAACTATTTCTTCCCGTTTACCGAGGGCTTTGATTACGCGGTTGCCAACGACATCAAGTCGGTACGCGCAAAGGCGGACGATATGACCTGCGCCATCATGATGGAGCTGATTCAGGGCGAGGGCGGTGTTCTGCCGCTGGACCGCGAGTTCGTCAAGGAGGTAGAGAAGCTCTGCCGCGAGAAGGATATGCTGCTTATCATCGACGAGGTGCAGACCGGCATTGGCCGTACCGGCAGCCTGTTTGCTTTCCAGCAGTACGACATCAAGCCGGACGTTGTCACTATGGCAAAGGGTCTTGGCGGCGGCATGCCGATCGGTGCTGTCATGGCGGCGGATACCTGCTGCAACGTCCTGACGCCGGGCACGCACGCGACCACCTTCGGCGGTACGCCGATTGTCTGCTCTGCAGCAAACGTCGTGCTCGATACTGTCGGTGACGGCCAGTTCCTGATGAAAGTGCGCGAAAAGGGCGAGTACCTGCGCAACGGCATCCTGTCCCTTGGCTCGCCGAATATCAAGGGCGTGCGCGGCATGGGTCTCATGCTCGGCATCATCGTTGAGGAAGGAAAGCACTCCGTGTTTGCCAATAAGCTGATCGAAAACGGCGTTCTGGCGATCACCGCCGGCAAAAATGCCGTTCGTCTGCTCCCGCCGCTCACCATTTCCAAGGAAGAACTGGATGAAGCACTCGCTATCATGGCAAAAGTATTTTGATAATTAGTAATTAACGTGATTATCGCACTGGTGCAGCAGCATCCAAATAATTACTAACTACTAATTTGCAGAAAGGGTTTATTACAATGAAGCATTTACTGAAGCTGCTTGACTGCTCTACCGAGGAGATCATCGGTCTGCTCGATCTGGCGGATCAGCTCAAGTATGAGAGAAAGCACAACATTTCCCATCGTCATCTGGAAGGCAAGAGTCTTGGCATGATCTTCCAGAAGTCCTCCACCCGCACCCGTGTTTCCTTCGAGACCGGCATGTATCAGTTGGGCGGTCAGGCGCTGTTCCTGTCCAACCGTGATCTGCAGATTGGCCGCGGCGAGCCGGTACAGGATACGGCCCGCGTGCTGAGCCGCTATCTGGACGGCATCATGATCCGCACCTACGAGCAGAAGGAAGTAGAGGATCTGGCAAACTACGGCTCTATTCCGATCATCAACGGTCTGACTGATTTCTGCCATCCGTGTCAGGTTCTGGCGGACCTCATGACCATCCGCGAGAAGTTTGCCGTTCTTGAGGGTCTCAAGCTGTGCTACATTGGCGACGGCAACAACATGGCAAACTCGCTGATCGTCGGCGGCCTCAAGACCGGCATGAAGGTTTCCGTCGCAACGCCGGTGGACTACCGTCCGGACGCTGAGGTTATGGCATTCGCAGAGCCGAATCCGAACTTCTTCATCACCGATGACCCGATGAAGGCTGCTGAGAACGCAGACGTTGTTATCACTGATACATGGGCGTCCATGGGTCAGGAAGCCGAGAAGGAAGTCCGCATGAAGGCATTCCAGGGCTATCAGGTCAATGATGAGCTGCTGGCTGCTGCAAAGCCGGGCTGCATGGTGCAGCACTGCCTGCCGGCCTACCGTGAGCAGGAGATCACCACCAAGGTGTTCGAGGAGCACGCAAACGAAATTTTCGAGGAAGCAGAAAACCGCCTGCACGCACAGAAGGCCGTTATGGTTACTCTGATGAGCAGCAAGGAAGACTGATTTCTGATAAAAAGCCGCTTTCGCAAGGGAAGGCGGCTTTTTTGTTTTTTCTTGCTGAAGTGTTGACAAGTCCTTTACTGGCGACTATAATAGCAGTATAAATAAATTAGTTCTGTTTCAGGGCGGAGTGAAAGTCTCCACCGGCAGTATACAGGCTTCGAGCCTGATAGTCTGCGAGCCGCAAGGCATGATGGGTTAGAATCCCAACCGACGGTTATAGTCCGGATGAGAGAAACAGATGTACCTATCGCTACGTCTGTATGCCTCTGGAGCAATCCAGGGGCTTGTTTTATTTATGGAACAGGACTCCTGAAAGGGAGAAAAAACAGCAATGACAAAAACCAGCAAAATCACCTACACCGCAATTTTTGCGGCTATCGCAACCGTACTGATGTACTTTGAATTCCCGATTCCGTTCATGCCGCCGTTCCTCAAGGTGGATCTGTCCGGCGCGGTCGTGCTCATCGGTGCGTTTATTTTCGGCATCGCTCCGGCGATCACGATGATCGGCATCAAGGACATTATTCATCTGACCCAGACCCAGACCGGCGGCTCCGGTGAGGTCGCAGATTTCCTGATGCTTTCCACGCTCATTGTTATCGCCGTGCTGCTGTACCGCGGTCACAAGAGCCGCAAGATGGCTGTCCTCGGCTGTGCAGCCGGATCGGTCGCTATGGCCTGTGTCGGCATGCTGACCAACTATTTTCTTATCATTCCGTTTTATTCGCAGGTTATGCCGCTGCAGGCTATCTTTGATGCATGCAACGCGATCAACCCGTATGTGACCGGCATGCAGGGCTATCTGCTGCTCGGCGTTCTGCCGTTCAATCTCATCAAAGGCGCAATCCTGACTGCGATTACCATGCTTGCCTACAAGAAGCTGAGCGTGTTCATCAAGTCCAAGCAGATCGAATTGCACCACTCCAGACAGCGTGTCGGCTAAGTAAAAAACGAAGGTGCTCTCCAGCAAACGGAGAGCACTTTTTGTTCAATAATCGCAAACAGTGCGGCAACATCTATGATTTCGCCAAAGATCTGTATACGAATTGACAAAATGCGTGGCCAAGATTATATCACATGCGTGCATCTAATAGACTCGGTCCCGTCAAGATTTGTGCGCAAAATTGTTTGCAGATTCTCCGGCTGAATGAAGTCAGCCGGCAATGAAGGCGTCGTCCAGCGCCGTCTCCAAGTGCTTCATGTTCATATATTTTTTGCTGCCCCACTGCGTGCCCACTACATGGCGAAGCCGGGCGCAGACCAGCATCAGAGCAGAGTTGCCGTCAGGGAATGTTCCCACCACACGGGTTCTGCGGCGGATCTCTCGATTCAGCCGCTCAATCACGTTGTTGGTACGGATGCGCGTCCAGTGCCCGCTGGGAAAATCGCAGTAGGTCAGCGTTTCCTTGATACCGTCCTCGACCTTCTTGGCAGCCTCCTTCAGCTTCATGGCGCGCAGTTCGGCGACGACTGCTTTAGCCTTGTCGCGGGACGCCTTTTTGCTCTCCTGCGCGTGGATCGCCTTAAGCATTTTTGCCACAATTTTGACCTTGGATTTAGGCACAACAGAGAAAACATTGCGGTAGAAATGCACCGTGCAGCGCGGGTATTTGGCGTCCGGGAACACCTTGCCCACGGCCTCCAGCATCCCCATGCACTTGCCGCCGACGATGAATTTTACGCCGTCCAAGCCGTGTCCGCGGAGCCACTGAAAGAAGCTGGCTTATCTGGTCTTGTCCTCTTTCATTCCCTCAGCGGCGCCTAAAACCTCATGGAAACCGTCATCATTCACGGCGATTGCCACCCAAATGGCTACATTTTCATACTCTCCGCCCCAGTTGCGGTGCAGATAGATGCCGTCCACGTAGACATACGGATAGCGCCCGCCCTGTAACGGGCGGTTGCGCCAGTCCTCGATATGGACGTAGGCTTTCTTGTTCGGTTCACTGATGATGGCGGGCGAGACCTTGCTGACCCACAGCGCCTCGGTGATGTCCTCTACCCGGTGCACGGAAACACGCCTGCCAGGTACATCTCGATGAGGGATTTCTTCACGTTACTTTCCCGGCGGCGATACCGCTCGATGATGGCAGTCTTGAAGGATACGCCCTTGAGTCGCGGCATATGGAGCGTGACGTCACCAGAGGCGGTGGTGAGATTCCGGTCATAGTGGCCGCTGCGGTAGTCCTGACGGACCTCGCTGCGCTCGTAGCGGGCAGCCTGTGTCAAGGACTCCGTCTCTTTTTCCAGCAGTTCGTTCAGGGTTTCCTCCACGCTGCTGCGGACCAATTCCTTGATTTTCTCCTTGATAATTTCCTCATTCAGCTGTACAATTCTCTCGGACATAGTTTGTTGTCTCCTTTCAGAATGGTGTGTGGTAACTTCATTCTACCAGAGCCTGCAAACTATGTCTTCTTTTATGCGGTTTTCAATTTGCGCAACTTATTGTACCTTATCATATGAATCAGGAAGAATAGCATGGATTTATGGAGAAACTAAACGATAGTGCATAATCAAGTTCGCAAAAGCAAACAGAGAATGGACAAGCCATCAGGGCTCCTGTAAAATGATGGTTGTCGAAAAAATCATGATGTAAAGGAGAGACCCTAATGGCTCACAAAAAGAATACCACAAATCTGACAGAATTGCTACTGCAATGTGTGACGCAACCGGATCCGATGCTGAGTATGGCTGGAATGGCTATGCACAGAGCTGATGGAGGCAGAGGTCGATCAGCAGCTGGGAGCAGAGAAGAGCCAGCGCACGGACGGCAGGAGCGGATACCGCAGCGGTTATCGTCCTCGCCGTTTGGATACCTGAATGGGCACGATGTACCTCATGGTGCCCAAGGTTCGTCAGGGCGGCTATATTCCGTTCTTCGTCAATCGCTCCCTCGCTGATACAGTATACCCGGTTCTCCGGGTGGACGCACTGTGCGAAAAAGTTCGTGTAGATGGCAGAATTGTCAGCATGGCGATACTTATCGTGTGCGGTGTGGACGAAAATGGCCGCAGAGATATTATCGCGCATATGATGTGATCGACTCCTATGCCAAACGCTTTCCGAAAGCGGTTCAGTGCCTTGAAGACGGATTGGAAGATTCTCTGGCCTTCTATGCATTTCCAATGCTGGATGCGTGAAAAATCTCATCTTCCAACATGATTGAGAGATTGAATCGTGAAATCCGGAGACGTACCAGCGTGATTGGAATCTTTCCGAATAAAAGTTCCTATGTTCGTCTGGTGACAACGTATCTCATGGAATACGCCGAGGACTGGTCTGCTTCCAGAGTAAATATACAGCGCTCGTGTTTTTCGTCTTATTATTGCTCATCAACGGCGCAGCTCTGTGAAAAGCTTCACGGTGTTTTCTTGCACTTATAGAATATTTATACGAAACGCAGATAAATGAACGCATAGTCATTAAACGAAAAATATTAGACAGTATATATGGAAATGACATAATAGAGAATTGGTAGTCGTTTTTAAGATAATAACATAAATATGCAAATATGAATATTCTGCCGAATAAAAGGCACACTGCATAAGCGGATGAGACACGAAGAAACAGACTAACGACTGGCTGTGCCCTTATGGAAAATGCTGAATATTAAGTGTCGAATTTTGTCGATTAAAATATTGACGCATGCGAAACCTCATGGTAAGCTGAATAAAAATATGTGTGTTCTCTGCGAAAAATTGTGCAGAGTGCAGTGAACGAAGCGCACGCAATCGTCAAATCCCAGCTTGCGGGTCAGGAGGAAAACGTGAAACGTCTTAAAACGGCATTTTCGGCGGCCTTGGCGCTCTCGATGGCGCTCGGCATGGTAGTCGTTCCTGCAGGAGCGGCCGACGGTACTTATCAGAATGCGGTTTATCCGGAACGGATATGTAGAAAGGCTCAACCAACTACATCAATCCGAATCAATCGAAATGGTACACCCGTAGTTGAAAAGTCGATTACTGTTTCGATTCCAACTGGTGATGAGCCATACAAGGATATGTATACGGCGGATGCACTTTTCCAGGATCTGACGGTCAACCGCGAAGCAACATGCAATATTTCATTGCATGCAGAAGATAAAACAATAGTGGACGAAAACACGAATAATGGTGTCACATTTCGTAGGGAAGAAGAACCAAATAAGCAGACAAACAAAATAGATGTGCACTGGGACATGATTGTTACTTGTAATGCAAAAGCAGGGCAAACATATCATATGAAAGCCGAGTGTAATGGTTTATCTGACGAACTCGAGATTGTTTTAATCTCAGAAGAAGGTTCAAAAGAAGAAACACCGATTATAGACTGGATTACGTCGGCTAAGGGCACATACGGCCAGACCTGGAATGAAATGGTTGATGCTTCCGGCTGCAGTGCAACGCTGAATGGCACAGAACTGCCCGGCACATTCGAGGTCGTAAACGGTGATACCGTCCCGAATATCGGGGACAAATATCGGCTCAAATTTGCGTCGGAGGACGGCAAGTACATCGTGGAAAGCGAGGAGTTTTCTGCAGAAATCCAACCGAAAGCGCTTACAGTTACGGCGGAAAGTGCAGAGAAAGTGTACGATGGCGAACCTCTGGTGAGAAATTCATACATGGCAGACGGGCTGGTAAACGGCGATGAAATTACCCAGGTTATAGTATCTGGAACACTGACCGATGCTGGAGAAATGTCAAATGTGCCAAGTGACGCGAAAATAAGCAGAAATGATACAGATAAGACGGAAAATTATGCAATTACTTACGTCAATGGTACGCTGAAAGTTACTCCGCGGGATATTGCGGACGCGCAGATTGATATGAAGCAGACCGAGTATGTGTATAACGAAAGTGTGCATAATCCTAAGCCGATCGTTATGATAAATGGCAAAGAATTGTTAAAAGGTACGGATTTTGAGCTTTCCTACGCTAATAATGTAAACAGAGGTACGGCAACGGTGACAATTAACGGTAAGGGTAATTACACCGGAAAAGTTGAGGAAACGTTCCAAATCACGCCGAAAATGCCGGAAAAGGACGTGGATTACAAGGTTGTATTGCCTGCGGATCCGATATATGACGGCAAGCCTCGTGAGGCGTCTGTGTGGACGAGAACAGGCGTTGGCGAGGTCACAGTTTGGTACAACGACAGCACGGCTTTGCCGGTTCATGCCGGAACTTACAACGTGGCGGTCGAGATTGCATCGAGTGACAACTTTTCTGCGGTCAAACGGATGGATATCGGCAGTTTTTCAATCAATAGGCGCACGATCTCTTTGGATACAACAGCGCTGAAAATTGAAGACAAGACATACAACGGACGCGATGATGATGCGAAGATTAGCGGTCTGGCGTTCAGCAACCTACCGGATGGCGCGGTACTGAGCGAGGGCACGGATTACACACTCGCTACGCGCTACGCATCTGCTGAAGCCGGCGAGAGGGACGTGACGATTACAGTTACACTTGCGAATGAAAATTACACGCTGAAAGACGGAAACTGCATCGTAAAAGGTAAAATCCTGCCTAAAACAGTCGAACTTGTTGTAATTGCGAAGGATGCAGTTTATACCGGCCTGCCGTACAGCGAGGGCAATCTGACCTGCTCGAGCACATCCGCGCCGACGTATCGCTACTACGCCGACAGCAACGGCGCAAAAAGCAATCAACTGGACGGTGCACCGATCAACGCTGGAACTTACTGGGTGGAAGCGTATGCGCCGGAAACGAGCAGTACGGCTTCCGCAACCTCGCAAGCGGTTCGGTTTCATATTGAAAAAGCGCCGCTGTGTATTCGTGCTAAGGGTAAAACCATAACCTATGGAGAAACGTTAAGTGATAATGGTGCGGAAATCAATGGATTCGTGAACAATGAGAACGAAAACGTGCTTTCGGGTCTGAACTATGCGTTTGACTATGCGCAGTTTAGCGATATTGGAACTTACACAATTATTCCGATGGACGCAAAAGCCGAAAATTACAAAATTACATACGAAAACGGCGTGTTGAACGTACAGCCGAAGCCTATTGAGATAAAATGGAACGGCGAGAGTGTTTTCTATTATGATGGTACGCCGAAGTTGGTCACGGCAGAAGCGATTGGCGCGGTGAACGGAGATGCGCTTACTGTCATAATCGAGGACGGCAGCCGGACCGAAATCGGGTCGTACACCGCACGCGCGGTCGCTCTGGCAGGCGGAAAGGCGGGCAACTATGTGCTGCCCGAGGCACAAACCTTCTCGTTTCAGATCAAGAAGGCACTCGAGATGGCAGATGTCACGCCGAGTACCGTTACTGCCGTAATCGATGGCCTGACGATTCGACTGACCGGCTTTGCGACCGAGCCGATCACGGTTTCTGCGCCGGATGCCGTGGCCGCGGGCGATACGCTGATCATTCATGGCGTGACGTACACGATCGACCGTTCTGCAGTGGATATGCGCCGCGCGGAGATCGCGTTCGTATTTGCGGACAGCAGTACGCAGACTAACGTTTACGGCGCGGGAGATATCGGAACGGCATTTCCGGCCGACAGTAAGCGCGGATACACGTTTGACGGGTGGAAAATCGGTGATAAAACGTACACGACGCTGACGGAGGAAGCACTTACTAAACTGAACGGCACGCAGACTGCAGCACCGGTGTTCACCGCTCAGCAGAGTGGAGGAACGAGCGGCAGTGGTGGCGGCGGTCCGGTCCGCACGCCGACCGGTGCGGTGACTGCGGCTAAGAGTGAGCACGGCGAGGTCTCGATCACGCCGAAAAACGCAGCCAAAGGCAGCACAGTGATGATTAAAGCTGTGCCAAAGAAAGGCTATGCTCTCAAAACAATCGCGATTACCGACCAGAGTGGCAAGCCGGTCGCAGTGACGGAGAAGGACGGTCAGTTTACATTCGTCATGCCTGCGTGCAATGTCACGCTTACGCCTATTTTCGAGAGACAGCCTGCTCAAAATGTGAGCTTCGATGACGTCAAGCCAACCGAGTGGTACGCCGATGCCGTGCACTGTGTTGTGGAAAAGGGTCTGATGAGCGGTACAGGTACGGATGCGTTCTCGCCGGATGGCACGACCACGCGCGGTATGCTGATGACAATTCTCGCACGGTACGCGGGTGCGGATACGACCGGCGGTGCAAGCTGGTACGAGAAGGGCATGGCGTGGGCGCAGTCGGCAGGCATTTCGGATGGCTGCGCGCCGGAGGCTGGAATTACACGAGAGCAGCTCGTCACCATGCTGTACCGCTATGCGGACGCTCCCGAAGCCGGCGGCACACTGGATGCCTTTACGGATGCGGATATCGTCAGCGCTTATGCGGCTGATGCCATGCGATGGGCGGCGGCGAACGGAATCGTCAACGGCTCGCACGGCAGACTGAATCCACAGGGGAATGCCACCCGCGCACAGGCTGCGGCAATGCTGATGCGGTTCTGTGAAAAGATGGAACAATAATACATTGCACCGCGCATGCCGGAGAACGCTGTGCGCGGTGTAAATTTTCGGGTCTAAAATTTTTTGGAGTTTTTTCAGAAAATGTGTTGACAGATTCGTAATTCTGTTATATACTAAACAAGTCGTCAGGGATGAGACGACAACGACCCGATGGAAGTTTAGCTCAGCTGGGAGAGCATCTGCCTTACAAGCAGAGGGTCACAGGTTCGAGCCCTGTAACTTCCACCATGGAGCACTCATTGTAAGATGAGTGCTTTTCTTTGCCTTTTTGCAGCTGGGTTCGTCATGTACCAACCGGCAGAGGGTCACAGGTTCGAGTCCTGTAACTTCCACCAACATGAAACCCTCTAAACCGTACGGTTTAGAGGGCTTTTGTTTATTTCAACTTTTTATGCACTCTACTCGGTTGACGGGTAGAGTGTACTTTTTTGTAAAATGCGCTGCATCAGGCTATTTTCGGCTGTTTGATGTGTCACCTGCTTCCGACGGATTTCTTCTTTGCCTTGCGCTGCTGTGCGTGCTGGAAGTTGATAACCTTGAGCGATGCCTCGGCAAAGGCATCGACGGACAGGTGAGTGTAGATCTGCGACGTCATGGCAATCGACTGGTGACCCGGAAGATCCTTTGCGACATTAAGCGGGACACCGGCGGACTGCAGGTCGGTCGCATAAGTGTGTCGCAGGCAGTATGGCGTGAGATCATCGGCCACAACGACGTTTCCTGGTCGATTGCGCCGATAGCCATCTGTGCGCCCATATCGAGATCAAGCGCCTGCTTGAACGAGCGCCACATCTGCTTCATGGACGTTTCGGTGTGCGGTCTGCCGGTAGTCGGCTGCGTAAAAAGATAGCCGCTACTCTTTTCCTCGACCTTGTGCCAGAGATCGCGCGCGGTCTTTACCCGGACGGAGTACCGCTTGCCATTATAGCTAAACGTTTTGCGGAAACATCCGTCTAATGTGTTTGTTTTTATTGCAAAACATCTTTGGTTGTAAAATAAGAGGGTAGAATGCACTCGCTAACGCTCATCGGTTGCAGCCGGTGGACGTAATTTTTATATTTAGAACGCGCGTATCAGTACGCGCGGGATACCGATAATACGGTATCTTTCCGGGTCGGTGCCCTCGATCCGTCTGGGCGGGTAAGACGGGGTTCAGGGGTGCAAGCTCCAGCCAATCCTCGCTCTGAGCGTAGTTGATGCGTTTGATGGTCATTTCGTCATCGCCATAGCTGATGATTCCGATTTCGCCGCTGTGGTTCATGGTGTTCTGCTTGAGCACCAGCACGATATCACCATCACGGAAATCAGGATACATACTGTCACCGCGGACATGCATAGCGCAGAAATCCTCCGGCTTGCGGCCCTTGAGATAGGTGTCGGGAACTTCGACCATTTTCTCTTTTGATTCGTTCTCCTAATGTCAGAACAAACACCCTTACTTTATATCAAACATTCGATTGCTTGTGATTAGTGTACCACCTGTGTGATTATAAATCACACAAGGAGGTGTGAAACATAAACGCCTGAACCTATCAGAAACTCCGTCTTTCCCGACAAGCACAAAGCCAAGCGCATAATCGGCGCACCGAGAGCGTCCGGCGAGCATCGCGTGATGTACTATCTTGGCTACGCTGCGACCGACATCGTCAAGCGGCGTATTGGCATTGTACGATAAAATGCACAAGAAAGAAGATTCAATGTAAAACAACAACTTCGCAGCCAATCTGGCTGCAGTCGAGAAGCACAGCTGCGGCATCAAGCCGAGCAAGCGTCTTCACTTCTGCTGGACGGAGGAGCAGCTCGAGCAGCTGACCGCTCTGTGGGATACGGCGTGAAGAACCTGTGGAAGGGCAGCCGTCCGCAGATGCGTTATCCGGTCCTCTATGACGGCGATGGCACCCGCCCGTCCGGTGAGCCGTTCGGCCCGGAGTGCAAGGGTCACTGGGTCATCACCGCCTCCGGCAAGCAGAAGCCGCAGTGCGTGCATATTTCCAACGTCCATGCCGACCTGCTGCCGACCGACGTTTACTCCGGTATGTATGCCCACGTGACCGTCAACTTCTTCCCGTATGATGCTTCCGGCAACCGCGGCGTAGGCTTCGGTCTGGGCAACGTGTGCAAGTCCCGCGACGGCGAACCGCTCGGCGGCCGTGCAAATGCTATACGGCAGCGTACCCCGGTACGCTTTCACAGTTGGTGCGGACGGCACTGGTGCCCAAGTCCGGCTACAAATTCGTGGACGCGGACTTTTTCGCTATCGAGGCGCGTGTGGTTGCGTGGCTTGCGGGCGAGGAATGAGTCTTGCAGGTTTTCTGCACGCACGACAAGATCTGCGAGGCAACCGAAATCCCGTACACGCGAGTGCATTACCAAGAATGAGGTGAACTACATCAAACTGCGGTCGCTGGAACGGGCAGGCTTTATGATCGGGTATGACCCGATTCGCAAGCTGCTGAGCGTCACCGTGCAGGAGCTTGCCGGTCTGAAGGAGCTTGCCGGTCTGAAGGAGCAGACCATCGAGTACCTGCTGCGGTATCAGTACGGCGAGGAGCTCGTGAAGAAGCTGGCGAAGGCTATGGAGAAGTAAAGCGAAACCCCTATGGGAACTGGTTTTATACCGGCTCTCAGAGGGGCTGTTTTTATTCGGTTGGCTTCGGCGTATCTCCATCAAAGACTACATGAGCAAAGCGAAAACGCTGCGTAACATCAGGGTACTTCTCACGATCCACTTCGGAGGCGAACATATCATACGGTCGCGCATAAATTTTGAAATCGCCGTAGAGTGCCTGATAAATTACCAGCGATTCGCCGGTTTCTGTGTGCGTGGCGATGGCAAGAACCTGATATAGTTTGTTTTTGAAGTGCAGGTATTTCTCACTGACCAGAATTTTTCTGGAATCCATTCATATTTCCTCCAATCCTATGTTTTTATTATAACAGAGATGAGGGCAAAGAAAAAGAGCACACCCGCAATCAGGTGTGCTCTATTCTGATGGCTAACGCGAAAACATTCCGAACTACGAAAAAGAGTTCGTATCTTCGCATTATGGTGGACTTGAAGGGGATCGAACCCTCGACCTCTCGGATGCGAACCGAACGCTCTCCCAAACTGAGCTACAAGCCCGAATATATGTTGTCAAGAAAAGTGTTTTGACCAAACTCAACAGAACAGGGAAGACGGAGACTGCTTTCCGCACTGCTTGCAACTGAGCGAATCGCCCGAATGTCAGCTTTTCGCAAGCAATTTACCGATCAAACCAAACTCTATTCGTTTAATTAGCTAAACTACCCTTGACAATTATTAATTATAACGGTAGAATAATTTCATGTCAAGCACTTTTTTCGGGTGCAAAGCAAAAACAGCGTGCAGCAGCCAGCTGTGCCAAAAGGAGAATTTAACATGAAAAACAGCGAAAAAACAATGGAAAAGATCGTAGCGCTCTGCAAGGGCCGCGGCTTCGTATACTCCGGCTCGGAGATTTACGGCGGTCTTGCAAACACCTGGGACTACGGTCCGCTCGGCGTTGAGTTCAAGAACAACGTCAAGGCAGCATGGCGCAAGAAATTTGTGCAGGAGAGCCAGTACAATGTAGGTCTTGACTCCGCGATCCTGATGAACCCGATGACCTGGGTTGCTTCCGGTCACGTTGGCGGATTCTCTGACCCGCTGATGGACTGCAAGGAGTGCAAGGAGCGTTTCCGTGCCGATAAGGTAATTGAGGACTGGTGTGCTGAGAATAACTACGATCTCGGCAAGAGTGTTGACGCGCTCAGCCAGGCTGAGATGAAGGCATTCATTGATGAGCATGAGATCGCATGCCCGACCTGCGGCAAGCACAACTGGACCGACATCCGTCAGTTCAATCTGATGTTCAAGACCTTCCAGGGCGTTACCGAGAACGCGAAGAACGAGCTGTATCTGCGTCCGGAGACCGCACAGGGCATCTTCGTAAACTTCCAGAACATCCAGCGCACCACCCGTAAGAAGATTCCGTTCGGCGTTGGTCAGGTAGGCAAGTCCTTCCGCAACGAGATCACCCCGGGCAACTTCACCTTCCGTACCCGCGAGTTTGAGCAGATGGAACTGGAGTTCTTCTGCAAGCCGGGCACCGACCTTGAGTGGTTCAAGTACTGGAAGGATTACTGCCACAACTTCCTGCTGTCTCTCGGCATGAAGGACGAGAACCTGCGTCTGCGTGACCACGATCCGGAGGAGCTGTCTCATTACTCCAACGCTACCACCGATATTGAGTTTATGTTCCCGTTTGGCTGGGGCGAGCTGTGGGGCATTGCCGACCGCACTAATTTCGACCTGACCCAGCATCAGAATACCTCGGGTGTTTCGATGGAATACTTCGATCAGGAAGCAAACGAGAAGTATATTCCGTATGTTATCGAGCCTTCGCTTGGTGCTGACCGTGTTGCACTGGCCTTCCTGTGCGACGCTTACGACGAGGAAGTCGTAGGTCAGGACAAGAACGGCAAGGACGATGTTCGTACCGTTCTGCGTCTGCATCCGGCTCTGGCACCGTTCAAGGCTGCTGTACTGCCGCTGTCCAAGAAGCTGACCGACAAGGCTATGCCGATCTGGCAGGAGCTGGCTAAGCAGTTCTCTGTTGATTTTGACGATGCAGGCTCTATCGGTAAGCGCTATCGCCGTGAGGACGAGATCGGTACACCGTACTGCGTAACCGTCGATTTCGAGACCGAGCAGGACGGCTGCGTAACCGTTCGTGACCGCGACACTATGGAGCAGGAGCGCATCAAGATCGAGGACGTTGCTGCTTATATCGCAAAGAAGATCGAGTTCTGATTTTTTTCGCTGCTGAACATTGATCATCAAAACCGCTGCACAATCCCTGTGCGGCGGTTTTCTTTTATTTGGATGGAGAACAGAAAACACCACCAATAGCCTATCGAAAATGTAGGGATTGAGCTATCGGAAATTGGGCACTCTGCCGGAATGAAAAAAGTTTGTCGGAAAGGGTTGACAGAAGAGGGGGAGTTTAGTATAATCATAGCAATCCCAGCGAAATAATATGAATTTAGGAGACGCGGTTATGCGATACTACTTTGTAAAGCTGCTCCGCTCGAATTTCCGATTTGGGCGAATGTGATCCTTCTTTTTAGTACACGAAACGAATCAATCACTTCAAACATGTATATAAAAAGGAGATTATTATCATGGCAACTATCAAGAATACCGAAAACTGGTCCTTTGAAACCAAGCAGCTGCACATCGGTCAGGAGACCGCTGATCCGGTTACCGATTCTCGTGCAGTTCCGATCTACCAGACCACTTCTTATGTTTTCCATGACAGTCAGCACGCGGCAGACCGTTTCGGTCTGGCTGACGCAGGCAATATCTACGGTCGTCTGACCAATTCTACGCAGGATGTGTTCGAGAAGCGCATTGCAGCGCTCGAGGGCGGTGTTGCCGCTCTGGCTACCGCTTCCGGTGCCGCAGCGATCACTTACACCATTCAGGCACTTGCTCAGGCTGGCGACCACATCATAGCACAGAAGACCATCTACGGCGGCAGCTACAACCTGCTGGCACATACTCTGCCGCAGTTCGGCGTTGAGACCACCTTCGTTGATGCACACAATCTGGAAGAGCTGGAAGGCGCTATCAAGGACAACACTAAGGCTGTTTACATCGAGACTCTCGGCAACCCGAATTCCGATATTCCGGATATCGAGGCTATTGCAAAGATTGCGCACAAGCACGGTCTGCCGCTCGTAATTGACAACACCTTCGGCACTCCGTACCTCATCCGTCCGATTGAGTACGGCGCTGATATCGTTGTTCACTCTGCTACCAAGTTCATCGGCGGCCACGGCACGACCCTCGGCGGCATCATTGTTGATTCCGGCAAGTTCGACTGGAAGGCATCCGGCAAGTATGCACCGATTGCTGAGCCGAACCCGAGTTATCACGGCATCTCTTTTGCAGATGCAGTCGGTCCTGCTGCTTTCGTAACCTACATCCGCGCTATCCTGCTGCGTGATACTGGTGCTACCATTTCTCCGTTCAACGCATTTTTGCTGCTGCAGGGCACTGAGACTCTGTCTCTGCGTATCGAGCGTCACGTTGAGAACACCAAGAAGGTCGTTGAGTTCCTGACCAATCACCCGCAGGTTGAGCATGTGAACCATCCGTCTCTGCCGAACCACCCGGATCATGCTCTGTACGAGAAGTACTTCCCGAACGGCGGCGCATCTATCTTCACCTTCGATATCAAGGGCGGAAAGGAAGCAGCATTTAAGTTCATTGACAAGCTGCAGATCTTTTCTCTGTTGGCAAATGTTGCTGACGTTAAGAGCCTGGTCATCCATCCGGCAACCACCACTCACTCGCAGCTGACCGCAGAGGAACTGGAGGATCAGGGTATCCATCAGGGCACCATCCGTCTGTCCATTGGCACCGAGAATATCAATGATATTCTGGCTGACCTCGAGCAGGCATTCAACTAAGCTGAATATCGCGTATTCCTATTTTATCTCTTATTGACGAGAAAAGACCCGCTGAAAGCGGGTCTTTTCCTATCTGTACAGCAGTTTCATCCCTTGATGATGGCAAAAATGAGTGCAATTTTATCAATCGGCATAATACCCCCTTTTTCGGTTTGCAGTTTATATAACCGGAAAAGGGAGCTTTATTTTTACAGCTGCGAGAAAACCTCGCCGATTGGCGCGTGAATGACCAGATCAGCACGGCGATCCGCAGGAGTAGGGGACTTATTGACCAAAACCAGCTTATTGCCGCGGTAATAGTCGATCAGACCAGCGGCCGGATACACAGCCAGCGATGTGCCGCCGATAATCAGAATATCAGCCTTGGAGATGTAGTCTACGCTCTTGTTGATCGTGTAGCTGTCGAGTCCCTCCTCGTACAGCACGACATCTGGCTTGATAATGCCGCCGCAGGAGCATCGCGGAATGCCGGTGCCTTTGGCGATATCCTCAACCGGATATGGCTTGCGGCAGCGCATACAGTAGTTACGCAGTACTGAGCCGTGCAGCTCAAGCACTTCCTTCGAGCCTGCCTTCTGGTGCAGACCGTCGATGTTCTGCGTTACAACGGCACGGCACTTGCCCTCGCGTTCCCACTCGGCCAGCTTGAGGTGAGCCGCATTCGGCTTTGCATCAAGAGCCAGCATTTTCGCCCGATAGAAGCGATAAAACTCCTCGGTTTCGCTCAAAAAGAACGTGTGGCTGAGAATGGTCTCCG
The DNA here is from genome assembly GCF_003477715.1 of Butyricicoccus sp. AF35-5AC. Classification (NCBI taxonomy): domain Bacteria; kingdom Bacillati; phylum Bacillota; class Clostridia; order Eubacteriales; family Butyricicoccaceae; genus Butyricicoccus; species Butyricicoccus sp. AF35-5AC. Next base: position 108,835 of record NZ_QUDX01000005.1, on the reverse strand, counting down.
GCGGGTACTTGTACTGCTGGTTGTATAGACCGTCCACCGAGCGGAAATCCGGAATGCCGCTCTCGGTCGATACGCCTGCACCGCCGAAAAAGACAATGTTGTCGCTGCCGTCGATCCACTCTTTTAATTTAGCAATCTTCTCATCCATGATATTAGCTCCTTTCGTCGCTAATGAATTGAAAATTAAGGTATTTGGCACAGCCGAATGATTTAATGCACGCAAGAATAGCGGCATTTTCAATTCTCAATTTTCCATTGTTTCGATTATTCGGTAATCGAAACTAAGCCCTCATGACGCGGCTTTGCCGGCGTTTCCTTCTCGATGTAGCCGATGGCTGCGGAGCAGACAACAATGTGGTCCTCCGGTACGCCGTACTCGGTCAGCAGTGCACGAACCTCGGGTACGTCGCAGGTCTCGCGCAGCTGGTTGATCCAGCAGGAGCCGAGGCCAAGCTCGGTAGCCATCAGCAGCAGATTTTCCATTGCAGCAGCGCCGTCTACCAGAGCGTGGTGCTCATCCCGCTTGTAGGAAATGATGATGTTGACCGGTGCACCGTAGAAATTGTACTCCGGACCGCGATTGTCTGCCTCAGCAACGGCACGAGCCAGCTTGAGTGACTTCTCTGCATTATAAACCACGGTAAAGTGCCACAGGTACTTGCCCATGCCGGAAGGTGCCCATTCAGCAGCTTCAACAATCTGCATGATCTGATCCTTCGGCGGCAGCTCGGACTTGAACGCGCGCGTAGAGCGGCGGGACTTGATAACTTCCATCAGGTTAGACATAGGAAAAACCTCCTGAAACAAATAGGGATTGATATTTATAAATATAGTATATAGCATTCTGGGTGCTGTTTCAAGACAACATGAACAAAAATGCGGCTGCACCTGTAAATTATCTGTGAAAACAGCGGTTTGTGTGGTATACTGATTCTAATTGAAAAATAATGCGGGAGGAATCTCTTTCATGATCAATATCAGCGATCTTAGCTTAAACTTCAGCGGCGAGCCGCTGTTCAAAGATGTAAACCTGAAATTCACCCAGGGCAACTGCTACGGTGTTATCGGTGCAAACGGTGCAGGCAAGTCTACCTTCCTGCGCATTCTGTCCGGCGATCTGGACCCGTCCACCGGCACGGTTTCGATTGCGCCCAAGACCCGTATGAGCGTACTCAAGCAGGACCACTTTGCCTTCAACGAGGAGACTGTTCTCAACACGGTTCTCGGCGGCAACGAGCGTCTGCTTGAGGTCATGCACGAAAAGGATGCGCTCTACATGAAGGACCCGTTCACCGAGGAGGACGGCAACAGGGCTGCCGAGCTGGAGTCCGAGTTTGCTGAAATGGGCGGTTGGGACGCCGAGACTGAGGCCAGCCAGCTGCTGAACGGTCTGGGTCTGGATGCAGATGCCATCCTGTACACCGAAATGAAGAACCTCGGTGACGTCGAGAAGGTCAAGGTGCTGCTGGCGCGTGCGCTGTTCGGCAAGCCGGATATCCTGCTGCTGGACGAGCCTACCAACCATCTGGACATTCAGGCAGTCCGCTGGCTGGAGGACTTCCTTGCTGATTTCGAAGGCACCGTCCTCGTTGTATCGCATGACCGTCACTTCCTGAACAATGTATGTACCCATATCGTTGATATCGATTACGGCAAGATCAAGCTGTATGTCGGCAACTACGAGTTCTGGTATGAGTCCTCTCAGCTGGTTCAGCGCATGATCAAGGATCAGAACCGCAAGAACGAGGAAAAGATCAAGGAACTGCAGAACTTCATTCAGCGTTTTGCGGCAAACAAGTCCAAGTCCCGTCAGGCGACCAGCCGCCGCAAGCTGATCGACAAGCTGTCCGTCGAGGAAATGCCGGCTTCGTCCCGCCGTTACCCGTGGGTAGCGTTTGACGCGGACCGTGAGGCAGGCAAGGATATTCTCGAGGTGCGCGGCATCTCCAAGACCATCGACGGCGAGAAGGTGCTCGACAACGTATCCTTCATCGTTCGCCGCGGCGACAAAATTGCGTTCATCTCGGATAACGAGTTGGCAATGACTACGCTGTTCCAGATTCTTATGGGCGAGATGAAACCGGATGAGGGCAGCTTCAAGTGGGGCGTTACCACCTCGCAGAGCTATTTCCCGAAGGACAACAACGAGTTCTTCGAGGGCCACGAGGAAAACATGCTCGACTGGATCGCACCGTATTCCCGCACGGATACACTGGAATCCACGCTGCGCGGCTTCCTCGGCCGTATGCTGTTCTCCGGCGACGATGTTTACAAGCCGGTTCGCGTACTGTCCGGCGGTGAGAAGGTTCGCCTGATGCTGGCGCGCATGATGCTGTTCGGCTCGAACGTGCTTGTCATCGACCAGCCGACCAACCACCTCGATCTGGAATCCATCACCGCAGTCAACAACGGCGTTCGTGATTTCAAGGGCACGGTATTGTTTGCATCGCACGACCATGAGTTCGTGCAGACCATCGCGACCCGTATTATCGAAATTCGTGAAAAGGGTGTTCTGGACAAGGAATGCACCTACGACGAGTTCCTCGAGTTCCGCGAGACCTACAAGGGCTGATGCCGGAGCGCTTTCGGCGCGGTCTGAACGGTCTGCTCGTGCTGCTGATACTGGGTGCACTGGCATACGCCTCGGCGCTGTTGTTTGGCTGGAACTGTCCGATCAAATACTTGACCGGCGTGCCATGTCCCGGCTGCGGACTGAGCCGTGCACTTGCCGCTCTGCTCCGGCTGGATTTTCGTGCGGCACTGCGGTTTCACCCGATGGTTTTCGTGCTGCCGACAGTCGTTTTGTACGCACTGTTTGGCAAAAAGCCGCTTCTCGGCTCCAAAAAACTCGAACGCGTGCTGTTGTGGAGCGTTATTGTGCTGGATATTGCAATTTGGCTGATACGTATCGCGCTGCATGACCCGCTGATTTTTTGAAGATTTCCCGCTCGAACTGTACTGCACGGTTCGAGCGGATGTTGTTTTATTCGACATTTTGTGCAATATGCAAAAATTAACCGGAAATTTGATCGGGTTTTGCTGTACTTTTTCGTATGCACATGCTATACTGTTGCCAAGGGAGGGGATAGTTTATGATGTTTGGAATTGACAGCCTGTATATCTGGCTGGCTGTCATTATCATCAGTGTAGCGGTAGAGGCGTTTACACTCACGCTGTGCGGCATCTGGTTCGCTGCCGGCGGTGTCGCGGCACTCATTGCAGCCAGCCTTTCGGTCGGGCTGATGGGGCAGTGGATTGTGTTCATCGTGTTCTCCGCGCTGTTGCTTGTACTGGTGCGTCCGCTCTGCCGCCGTTTTCTCGGCAGTCGGCAGCAGGCGACCAACGCAGATCGTATCATCGGACAGACGGCTGTTGTTACCGAACCGATTGACAATATTCTGGAGACCGGTGCGGTGAAAATCAACGGAAAGATCTGGACAGCCCGCAGTGCGACTGACGCGCAAATTGCAATCGGGACAAGAGTCACGGTTGTGGAGATCCGCGGCGTCAAGGCGATTGTAAAACCGAACCAACTGTAAAGGAGCGTTATCATGGATTATATTATTGTACCCATCATCTGGATTGTGCTGATTATTCTGCTCATCGCGTTCATTGCAAGCAATATCGTGATCGTGCCGCAGGCGAAGGCATATGTTATCGAGCGTCTCGGTACCTACCGCGACACATGGAGCACCGGCCTGCATTTCAAGGTGCCGCTGTTTGAGCGCATTGCCCGCAAGGTAACCCTCAAGGAGCAGGTAGTCGATTTCCCGCCGCAGCCGGTTATCACCAAGGATAACGTAACCATGCAGATCGACACGGTCGTGTACTTCCAGATCACCGACCCGAAGCTGTTTGCATACGGTATCGAAAGCCCGATGGCGGCAATCGAAAATCTGACTGCAACCACACTGCGAAACATCATCGGTGATCTCGAGCTTGACCAGACGCTGACCAGCCGCGATATCATCAACACCAAAATGCGCTCCATCCTCGATGAAGCGACCGACGACTGGGGCATTAAGGTAAACCGCGTGGAGCTGAAGAACATCATTCCGCCGGCAGCTATTCAGGAATCTATGGAGAAGCAGATGAAGGCCGAGCGCGAACGCCGCGAGTCCATTCTGGTAGCGGAAGGTAAAAAGCAGTCCGCGATTCTGGTGGCTGAAGGTGAAAAGGAAGCAACCGTTCTTGCTGCAGAGGCAAATCGCCTTGCCAAGATCAAGGAGGCCGAAGGTGAAGCGGAAGCGCTGCTTACCGTGCAGAAGGCACTGGCAGACTCCATCAATCTGCTGAATGAAGCGGCACCGACTGAGCAGGTTATCAAGCTGAAATCCCTCGAGGCATTCAGCAGCGCCGCCGACGGCAAGGCCACCAAGATCATCATCCCGAGCGAGATTCAGAGCCTTGCGGGTCTGGCAACCTCGTTCAAGGAAGTTATGACCGATCCGAAGCGTGAACAGCCCGAAAAGTAAAAATTACGTTCAAGTCCTGCAGACCGTATCCGGCCTGCAGGACTTTTTTGCACGCAAAATTGTCATTTGTGTCCGACTCGATTCTTGACAGAAGTGGACTGGAATGTTATCATAAGTTGAATAGATATGCACATATTGCGGGAGGGATCAAATTGTCGGCAAAGCATACAGACGCAGAACTGGAGTGCTGCGAGGAGTATATCGTCCATACAGATGCAGTTATGGCAGCGCGCAGCGCAATGCCGGCAGAGGAGATCACTACAGCCGCATCAGATTTTTTCAAAGCGTTTTCCGACAAGACCCGCTTGCGGATACTGGCGGCGCTTGTGTCCGCGGAGCTGTGTGTCTGTGATATTGCATCGCTGCTGAACATGAGCCAGTCCGCGATATCGCATCAGCTTCGTTTTTTGAAGCAGGCGCGGCTGGTCAAGAGTCGGAAAAACGGAAAAACAGTATACTATGCGCTGTGCGATGATCATATTCAGACCATTTTGGCACAGGGAATCGCGCACGTGCAGGAGGGATAAACGGAATGAGCGAAAATAACCGCCCTGATTCGGAACAGAAGAAGGACCAGACAACGGCGGAAGATATTTTAGCACAGGTCGATTCGATTTTAGCGGATCTGGAAAATTCGGCAGTAGCGCAGCTGTTTGCCGCTCCGGAAAAGCCTAAACCCGAAGAGAACAAAAAACCGCCTGAAAAAGAAGAATCAGCGCCGCCCGGCGAGCCTGAGCCGCCGGACAAGAATGCGGAGCAGCCGGAGACTGAACCGGAAGCCGATACATCGCACCAAAGTGTAAGCGAATCTCCGGAGGCGGAAACGCCGCCCGAGGAAGCGGCGGCAGCTGAGCCTGCAAAGCCCTCGGAGGAATCAGACGCAGCTGAGGAATCGCCGGAAGATTCGGAAGACGAATTTGACGAAGAAGAAGATTCGCCGAATGAGGCTGAAGACGAGGGCGACTGGGATGAACCGGAATTTGACGACGAAGGTATAGAGGACGAGCTTCCTGAGGAAGAACAATCGCAGGAAGCGGAGTTCGAGCCTATCGTAGAGGAAAAGTCGGACAGGCTGCAGAAGCTAAAAGAAAAACTGAAAAACCATGAAAAGGACAAGGCGGAGAAAAAGGAACAGGCAAAATCCGCACCTAAGGAGAAGCCTAAACCAAAGGATGAAAAAAAGCCGGAGGAAAAGAAGCCGGAACCGTCAGTAATCGAAGCTCCGGAGGACGCGGACGATACCACCGGTATGAATTTCGTGCAGAAGGCACAGTACCGGGCGAAAATGCGTCGGCGTGAGCAGACCCGTCTGCGGCGAGAAAATGCACGCCGTATACAGGAAGGCGCTGAAGTGACCTATCAGCCGATGACACGGTTGGATATGCAGAGCACAGGCGCACGGCTGGCTGCCGCGGCAATTGTTCTTGTGGCCGGAATCGCGATGGGAGGTTCGAGCGCGGCATTGCCGCTCTGCCTGTTGGCGTTTTTGATCACAGCGCTGCCGATTGCAGCGCATGTGCTGACCAATCTGACACACGGTTCATTTTTCGATGAATATCTGCTCGTGCTAATGGCATCCATCGGCGCATTCGCGCTCGGCAGCCGTGCAGAAGCAACGATCGTGCTCATCCTGTTTGAGATTGGCAAAATTGCAGGTGATATCGTTCTATCATCCACCTATCAGGCATTGCCGCAGCAGCACGATTTCATGCCGGAAAAGGCAACGGTCGTCAACATGAAGGGCGAACAGCGTCAGGTTCCGCTGGCAGATATCCGTCTGGGCGAGCTGGTTCTGGTACACTCGGGTGAGCGCGTACCGATTGACGGCGTTGTACTTCGCGGAGACGGCACGGTAGATGACAGCGTGCTTACCGGTGAAAACGTGCCGATGGCAGTTGATAAGAACACGCGTGTGCTGGCAGGCAGCCGGTATAACGGCTCTCTGATGCTGATTCGTGTGATCTCGCGCTATGAAGACTGCGCGGTTCGTCAGATTCGCCGTGTACAGAATGCGGCCGCCGAACACAAGGCAGCGTTGGAAAACAGTGCGCAGCGTAATGCCAAGCGTCTGGTTCCGGTTGTGATCGTCATTGCCGTACTGGCAGCCGCACTTCCGCCGCTGTTCATGCCCGGTTCAGATATGACCGGCTGGGTGTATCGCGGACTGACGCTTCTCATCGCCTGCTGTCCAACCGCACTGGCGCTGGCTGTACCGCTTGCTTTTGTATGCGGCGGCGGCCGACTTGAGAGTGAAGGCGTTCACATGAAGGGCAGCGAAGCGATGGAACGGACTGCAGACCTGCGTCTGGTCGTGTTCAACAAGACCGGCACAGTGACCACCGGCAATCTGCAGATTAAAAAGATTTATCCCACACAAGAGTTTTCCGAAAAGAACTGTCTGGCACTTGCCGCAGCAGCCGAGCAGCTTTCACAGCATCCGATTGCGCGCGCAATCGCAAGTGCATGCCAGGAAAAACTGCCAAAGATCGAGGAATTTGAGGAATTCCCGGGCCGTGGCGTGCGCGCCCGTATCGGTGATCACGTTCTGCTGGTAGGCAACCGCAAGCTGATGGTCTCCCGCGGTGTCAAGGGCTTGCCGGATATCGACGGCACGGTTGTTTACATCGCCTGTGAAGGGGAGCACATCGGTGTGATTGAATTGGAGGATACGGTTCGTCCGTCCGCTGCTGACGCGATCAAAAAGATCAAGGATCAGGGTGTTGAGCGCACGGTGCTTATCACCGGTGACGCTGAGACACCAACTCAGCGAATTGCAAATGCCGCCGGCATCGACACCGTTCACTGCGGTTTGATGCCCGAGGAAAAGCAAGCGAAGCTGGACTTTATGATGCGCACGATTCCGACAGACGGCACGACCGCCTATGTCGGCGACGGCGTAAGCGATATCGAGCAGCTCAAGATGGCCGATGTCGGTGTGGCAATGGGCACGCGCGGCTCCCGCTATTCAGCGGATGCGGCGAATATACTGATTACCGCAAATGATCTGAGCGGTCTCGGCGAGGCTGTTCAGGTCTGCAAGACTACACACGGAGTTGCAATGCAGAATCTGACACTGCTGGCCGCCATCAAGCTGGTGCTTGCTGTACTGGCGCTGATCGGTCTGGCGCAGATGTGGATGGCAGTTATCGTCGATGCTGTACTCACGGTGCTGACCGTGTTCAATACGACTCGACTGCTCGGCAGCAAGCCGGAAATTCCGGAGGAATAAGCAAAACGCGAAGGAAGTGTAAAAGCTTTCTTCGCGTTTATTTTTTTGTTTCATGTACTTTCTGCGCGAAAACGGTCAAAAACGGTATGGTTTTTTTCGGAAGGATATGATACAATAATCTGTATGAATGAAAATGGAGGAATACGTCTTGCATAAAAAGATGGAAGCCATTTTGTCCCGTGTACAGAAGCCGGCACGCTACGTCGGCGGTGAATGGGGCTCGGTGATGAAAGATAAAAAGAACATCGATCTGCGATTTGCGTTCTGTTTTCCGGATACCTATGAGGTTGCCATGTCTCACCTCGGTTCGCGTATCCTGTACGGTCTGCTCAACGACCAGAAGGGCATCTGGTGCGAACGCGTCTGCGCGCCATGGATTGACATGGAGGCCGAAATGCGCGAGGCAGGGCTGCCGCTGTACGGTCTGGAGAGCGGTGACCCGTTGTCGGACTTTGATATTATCGCTTTTACGCTGCAGTATGAGCTGTCGTTTTCCAACATTCTGAATATGCTGGATCTCGGCGGTATTCCGGTGCTGGCAAAGGACCGCACCGAACTCAAGCATATTGTAGCCTGCGGCGGTCCGTGTGCCTACAATCCGGAGCCGCTCGCTGACTTTGTTGACCTGTTCATGATCGGCGACGGCGAGGAGATCATGTTGGAGTTTACCGATCTGTACCGCAAGGCCAAGCGCGAAGGCTGGTCTAAGCAGGAATTTCTGATTGCGGCAGCACAGATCGAGGGCATGTATGTACCTTCGCTGTACGAAGTCAAGTATCACGAGGACGGCACAATCGAGAGCGTCACACCGACGCACAGTGCACCGGCTCTCGTGCAGAAGCGCATCGTCAAGGATCTGGATACCATGTACTATCCGGAGTCCTTTGTTGTGCCTTCGACCGACATCGTGTTCGACCGTGCGATGATCGAGCTGTTCCGCGGCTGTCCACGCGGCTGCCGATTCTGTCAGGCCGGTCACACTTATCGTCCGCTGCGTACCAAGTCCAAGGAAGTGCTGCTCAAGCAGGCGCAGGCGGTGCTCAAGAACTCCGGTTACGAGGAAATCTCTCTGTCCTCGCTGTCTACGAGCGACTACGGTGAGCTGTCCGGTCTGACCGAGTGCATGCTCGACTATTGTGAGCCACGTCATATCAGTCTGTCACTGCCGTCTCTTCGTGCGGACAGCTTTTCCGCCGAACTGATGGAGCGCGTACAGAAAACCCGCAAAAGCGGCCTGACGTTCGCATGTGAAGCCGGTACGCAGCGCCTGCGCGATGTTATCAACAAGAACATCCGCGAGGAGGACGTGCTCCATGCCTGCGAGATTGCCTTTCAGGGCGGTTGGAATAATGTCAAGCTGTACTTTATGATGGGTCTGCCGACCGAGACCTACGAGGATCTGGACGGCATTTCCGACATTTGCAAAAAGGTCGCCTATTGCTGGCGTGAGAACACGCCCAACCGTGCGCGCGGCGTGCGTATCACAGCGTCGGCTTCGTGCTTTGTGCCCAAGCCGCAGACCCCGTTCCAGTGGGACGCGCAGGACACGCTCGAGCAGTTCCGCGAGAAGCAGGCGCATCTCAAGGTGGTCATGAAAACCAAGAATGTCACCTACAACTGGCATGACGCTGAGACCTCGGTACTCGAGGGCGTTATTGCACGCGGCGACCGCCGTCAGGGCAAGGCGATTCTGCTGGCGTGGCAGCGCGGCTGCAAGATGGATGGCTGGGATCAGTGCTTTGATTTCGACAAGTGGATGCAGGCGTTTCGCGACTGCGGACTGGATCCCGCGTTCTACGCATCCCGTCAGCGCCCGATGGACGAGATCTTTCCGTGGGATCACATCGGCTGCGGCACGCGCAAAGAGCACCTCAAGCGTGAGTGGGAGCGTTCCCGCGAAGCGGCTATCACGCCGGACTGTATGCACCAGTGTGCCGGCTGCGGTGCAAGCGCACTGCTGAAGGGAGGCAAGTGCCATGTTTAAGGCAAGAATGAAGTTTGCCAAGGAGGGACGCGCCAAGTATATCTCCCACCTTGATCTCATGCACGCCATGCAGCGCTCGATGGCGCGCTGTCAAATGCCGCTGTGGTTTACCGAGGGCTTCAACCAGCACGCCTACGTTTCGGTGGCGCTGCCGCTCTCGACCGGCTACTCCGGCGAGTGCGAATTTCTGGATTTCAATATAACGGCGGAAGCCGTACCGGAAAACGCGGTAGAAGCGCTCAATGACGTATTTCCCGAGGGCCTGCGTGCAATCGAGATTTACCCGCTTGCCGACGGCGGCATGAAGGTCGGTTCGATTGAATGGTCGCAGTACCGCATCACATGGGGTTTTGAGGATGGTACGCCCAAGGGCTTTGCCGACGATGCGCGCAATCTGTTCCGCCGCCCGGTGGTCGAGATCGTCAAGCGCTCCAAGCGCGGCGAAAAGACGGTCAATATGCGTGAGCTGATGCGCGATCTGACTGTCACCGACGGCCCGGACGAGGTGACAGCCGTTGTCACCACCGCGGCCGGCAACAACAACATGAGCCCGGAATACCTGACCCGTGCCATCCGGCAGTATCTGCCGCAGTACGAGATCCCGTTCAGCGCATACCACCGCATGAATGTGTTCACCGCTGACGGCACTCCATTTCGATAAAAGGAGAGTTTCATGGCAACCCAGAATGTTTCCGAAGAACAGCTGCAATCGCAGTTTACCTATATTGACGCAGTAGCCCGCCTGTTGGGGGACAAGCGCCCAAAAGCCTATACGCATACGTTCGGCTGCCAGCAGAACGAGGCGGATACCGAGCGTATCCGCGGCATGCTGTCCGAAATGGGCTACGAAATGACCGATACGCCCGACGAGGCAGATTTTATCCTGTTCAACACCTGTGCTGTGCGTGAGCATGCCGAGGATCGTGCGTTCGGCAACGTCGGCGCACTCCGCCATCTGAAAAAGGAGCGGCCGGGCATTGTTATTGCAATGTGCGGCTGCATGGCCCAGCAGGAGAAGAACGTCGAGAAGATCAAGAAAAGCTATCCGCAGGTCAACCTGCTGTTCGGCACGCATGCGCTCTGGCGGTTTCCGTCGTTGCTGTACCGCGTGCTGACCGAGAAAAAACGTGTATTTGACATCGGCGGCGAGGACGATATCGCCGAAGGCCTGCCGGTGCTGCGTGCCAAGGGCGCGAAGGCGTGGCTGTCCATCATGTATGGCTGCAACAACTTCTGCACCTACTGCATCGTGCCGTATGTGCGAGGCAGAGAGCGCAGCCGCCGACCGGAGGAAATCGAAAAGGAACTGCGCGAGCTGGTCGATGCAGGCTATAAGGAGATTACTCTGCTCGGGCAGAACGTCAACTCCTACGGCAAGGACCTTGGCATTGACGTGGATTTTGCCGATCTTCTGCGCCGTCTCAACGCCGTGCCCGGCGATTTCTGGCTACGGTTTATGACCAGCCATCCGAAGGATGCGTCTTCCAAACTGTTTTCTGCTATGGCAGAGTGCGATAAGGTTGCAAAGCAGCTGCATCTGCCGTTCCAGTCTGGCAGCGATGAGATCCTACACCGTATGAACCGCCGCTACACGGCAGAGCACTACAAATCGCTGATTGCGGACGCACGATCGAAAATGCCGGATATTACGCTGTCGAGCGATATTATCGTCGGTTTCCCGGGCGAAACGGAAGAGAATTTCGAGGACACCTTAAAGCTGGTGCAGGATACCCGGTTTGACCTGCTGTTTACGTTTCTGTATTCGCCCCGCGCGGGTACGCCCGCGGCCTCTTATGAGGATAACGCAACACAGCAGGACAAGCAGCGCCGCTTCGAGCGACTGCTCAAGGCGCAGGATGAAATCGTTGCTGAAAAGCAGGCGGCGTATCAGAGCAAAAAGCTGCGGCTGCTTGTAGACGGCAATGCCAAAGGACCGGAATATCCGTTTACTGCGCGTACCGAGGGCAACCTGCTTGTCTGCGTACGCGGTGACGATATCAAAATCGGTGAATTTATCGAGGCAGAGATCGAGAAAACCTCGCTTCGCTGTCTGTTTGCACACAAATTATAAGAAAGAGGTAAGAACATGGCTGAACTGACGCCCATGATGCAGCAGTATTTTGAGATCAAAAACAAAAATAAAGATTACATTCTGTTTTACCGTCTGGGCGATTTCTACGAAATGTTCTTTGACGATGCCAAGCTGGTCTCCCGCGAGCTGGAGCTGACGCTGACCGGCCGCGACTGTGGTCAGGGAGAACGTGCACCGATGTGCGGCGTACCGTATCACAGTGCGGAAGGCTATATTGCCAAGCTGGTGCAGAAGGGTTACAAAATTGCAATCTGTGAGCAGATGGAGGACCCGAAAAAGGCAAAAGGTCTGGTCAAGCGCGAGATCATCCGACGCGTGACACCGGGTACGGTCGTGGAAGCCTCCATGCTGGATGAAAATCGGAACAACTTTCTCGGCTGCGTATACGCAGCCGGTGGTTCTGTCGGCGTATGCTTTGCTGATATTACGACAGGTTCGGTGTACGCGACCGGATCGGATAACTGGAATGACATAACCAGTGAGTTCGGACGTTTTGTGCCGCGTGAGGTGTTGGTCGGCGGCGGAGCCATTTCGGCAGACAGCCTTCAGTCCTTTCTGAAGGAACGTCTGGAGGCGCTTATCGAGCCGATGCCGGAGGAGTGCTTTGAGGCACAGCGCAGTGCGGAACGCATTCAGGAGCACTTCAAGGTGCAGGACTTTGACGCTGTCGGTCTGACCGACCTGCCGTGCACTGTGCGGTGCCTCGGCGGTCTGTTGGATTACCTTGAACAGACGCAGAAGGCCAGCCTTTCCAGTCTGAATCAGCTGCAGGTGTACCATCAGGGTCAGTACATGGAGCTTGACCTGATCGCACGCCGCAATCTCGAGCTGTGCGAGACCATGCGGACCAAGGAAAAGAAGGGCACGCTGCTGTGGGTGCTTGACCACACGCGCACGGCAATGGGCTCGCGCCTGATTCGTCAGTGGATTGAAAAACCGTTGTATAATCCGCTGCATATTGCACGCCGTCAGCAGGCGGTAGGTGCATTGTGTGACGATGTAATTGCCCGCACGGCATTGACGGACGCACTCAAGCGGGTGTTCGATATGGAGCGCCTGATCGGGCGTGTAGCCTACGGCACTGCAAACTGCCGTGATCTGCGTGCGCTGTCGGCGGCAATTTCTTGTCTGCCGGAGATCAAAACGCAGGCTGCTCTGTTCGGCCAGTCTATGCTGCGCGAGCTGACCGGTAAGATTGATCTGCTCGAAGACATCCGCGCGCTGGTCGAGCAGGCCATTGTAGACGAGCCGCCGATTCTTCTTCGGGAAGGCGGCATGATCCGCAAGGGCTTCAACGAGGAGATTGACCGTCTGCGCGACCTTGCGTCCGGCGGCAAGGGCAAAATTGCCGAAATCGAGCAGGCGGAACGCGAGCGTACCGGCATCAGCAAGCTGAAAATCGGCTACAACCGTGTGTTCGGCTATTATATTGAGGTCAGCCGCTCCAATGCGGAGGCGGTTCCGGAGAACTATATTCGTAAGCAGACGCTTGCGAACAGCGAGCGCTATATCACCGAGGAGCTGAAACAGCTCGAGAGCACCGTGCTCGGTGCACAGGAGCGGCTGACCGCACTCGAATATGAGGTGTTCGTTTCTGTACGCGACCAGATTGCCGCTGAGGTACACCGCGTGCAGAAGACCGCGCAGGCTATCGCAGCGCTTGACGTTCTGTGTGCTCTGGCTGATGTGGCTTGTGATAACAACTATGTTTGTCCGGTGGTTGATTTTTCCGACCGCATTGACATCAAGGACGGCCGTCACCCGGTTGTTGAGAAAATGCTGTCCGACAGTCTGTTCATTCCGAACGACACCCTGCTCGACAGCAAGGAAAACCGCGTTGCTATCATCACCGGCCCGAATATGGCAGGCAAATCCACCTATATGCGGCAGGTGGCACTGATTACCATCATGGCACAGATTGGCTCGTATGTGCCGGCCTCGTCCGCGCATATCGGCGTGGCAGACCGCGTGTTTACACGTGTCGGCGCGTCGGATGATCTGGCAAGCGGTCAATCCACCTTCATGGTGGAGATGAGCGAGGTCGCGGACATTCTGCGGCACGCTACCAAGTCCAGCCTGATCATTTTGGATGAGATTGGCCGCGGAACCTCTACCTATGACGGCATGAGCATTGCCCGCGCAGTCGTAGAGTATGTAGCGGACAAGAAGCGCATCGGCGCACGCGCGCTGTTTGCAACGCATTATCACGAGCTGACGGTGCTTGAAGATCTGGTTAAGGGCGTCAAGAATTACAATATCGCAGTCAAAAAGCGCGGTGATGACATTACGTTCCTGCGCAAAATCGTGCGCGGCGGCGCGGATGACAGCTATGGCATTGAGGTTGCAAAGCTGGCCGGTGTGCCGAATCCGGTCATCAAGCGGGCAAAGGCTGTGCTGGCTGATCTGGAATCCACCATGCCGAAAATCGAGCTGCATGCCGTAGCCGAGGAACCGGAAGACGTTCCGCAGATTACGATGGATTCGCTCTCCGGCGATGCCGTAGCCGAACGTCTGCGTGCACTGCAGGTGGACACCATGACGCCGATCGAAGCGCTCAACGCACTGTATGAGCTGAAAAAGCTGGTTTAATCATTTATCAGGGCAGGAAAGACCAAGCATGATTTGTTCCGGAAAGGAAAACAAAGAAAAATGGCAGTGATTCATGAATTATCTCCGCATCTTGCGGATCTGATCGCGGCAGGAGAGGTTGTTGAACGGCCATCCTCTGTGGCGAAGGAGCTGGTCGAGAATGCGATCGACGCAGGTTCTACCCGCATTACAGTGGAGATTGAAAACGGCGGCATTACCTATCTGCGTATTGCGGATAACGGCTGCGGCATGTCGGCAGAAGACGCGCCCGTGGCTTTCCGCCGCCACGCGACCAGCAAGCTGCGCACCGAGGAAGATTTGAACGCCATCGGCACATTGGGTTTCCGCGGTGAAGCATTGGCTGCGATTTCGTCGGTTACGCGCATTGATCTGTTTACGCGTCAGGCAGGTTCGATTGCGGGTCTGCACCTGCATCTGGAAGCCGGTGAGATTCAGACACAGGAGGAAGCCGGCTGTCCGGAAGGCACAACAATCGTTGTGCGCGACCTGTTCTTCAACACACCGGCTCGCATGAAGTTTCTCAAAAAGGACTTCACCGAGGCGGGTTACATTCTCGGCGTAGTACAGCATGCGGCACTCTCACATCCAGAAATTGCGTTTACGCTTATTCGCGACGGCAAGCAGGTATTCTCGTCGGACGGCAAGGGCAAGCTAATTGCGCCGGTGTTCGGCGTATTCGGCAAGGAAATGACTGCCAATATGATTGAAGTGCCGATGACCGAGCGCAACGGTATGACCGTGCACGGCTACATTGTCAAGCCGCACGCCGGACGTGCCAACCGTTCCATGCAGCACTTTTTCGTCAATGGCCGCTATGTCAAGAGCCGTCTTATGCAGGCTGCAATGGAAGAGGCCTATCGCAATGCGATCATCACCGGCAAATATCCGTCTGGTGCGCTTTTCCTGGATTTGCCGCTGTCGGCGGTTGACGTCAACGTGCATCCTGCAAAAACCGAGGTCAAATTTTCGCAGGAAAAGCCGATTTTCGAGGTCGTGTATATTGCCTGCAAGAATGCACTTGCCGCAAACGACAATATGCCGCATCTGGAGCACAAGGAGAAGGAAGCGCCTGCCAAGCCGCGTGAAGATAATCTGACGCATGAGCAGCAGCGGTTTGCGATTCCAAAGCCGGTAGACCCTAAGCCGTTTGTCACGCCGAGTGTCAAGCCAACACCGATTGCACCGGTAAAGAACGACGAGGAAGCACCGGATTTAGAGGATTTCCTCGTGTCCATTCCGCCAAAGGCAGAGCGTCCGCGCAGTGCATCGAGTTATCTGTCCGCGCCGCGCATCCTGCAGGAGGAACCGCAGGAACCGATTCGTCCGCGAATGGCACAGCCGGTTAAGTCGTCGGTCGCAGAACCAACACCTGCCGTGCATACGCCGGAACCGGAGCCGGAAGATGAACCGATGGTTGTTGTGCCGCCTGTCAGCGCACCGGAGGTCAAGGATAAGCCGCAGATCCTGCAGCCGCTGGATGCCGGTGTGCGTGTAATCGGCGAATGCTTCCAGACGTACATTATTGCTGAGGACAAGGACGGCTTGATTCTCATCGACAAGCATGCCGCGCATGAACGTATTCTGTTTAACAAGCTGCGTGCGGAGACCGATATGCCGCAGCAGCAGCTTCTCACGCCTGTAATTGTAGAGCTGACCGGCGAGGAAGCCGCCGCTGTGCAGTCGCAGATCGAGGACATCCGTCAGGCAGGCTTTGCCATCGACAGCTTTGGCGAGAACAGCTTTGCCGTACGCAGCGTGCCCGCTTATCTGGATAGCGGCGATGTGCAGAGCGTCATCAGTGAATTGGCCGAAAAGGCGATGAACAGCCGTACCACCGTGCCGGATCGTCTGGACGATTTAATTCATACGGTAGCATGCAAGGCGGCTATCAAGGCAGGCAAACCGACCACGATGACCGAGCTGCAGGACCTGTGCGAGCGGGTGCTGAGCGATGACAACGTGCGTTCCTGCCCGCATGGCAGGCCGACGACCGTTCGTCTGACCAAATATGAGCTTGACAAGATGTTCAAGCGTGTAAATCAATAAAAAGTGAGGAAACAGCATGGAAAACCGTTTGATCTGCATCTGCGGACCGACTGCCAGCGGCAAAACCGCCTTATCGGTCGCATTGGCGCAACAACTGCATACCGAGATCATTTCTGCGGATTCCATGCAGCTTTATCGTGAAATGGATATCGGCACCGCCAAGCCGGATATGAGGGAACGACAGGACGTACCGCACCATCTGTTCGATGTATGCGAGCCCGGCGAAACGTTCTCAGTGGCGCGGTATGTCGAACTGGCAGACGCTGCTGCGCAGAATATTCTGTCGCGCGGGATGACACCGATCGTTGTCGGCGGCACAGGATTGTACATGGACGCATTCATCGAGTGCAGCGTATTCTCCGGCGACGAGACCGACCTGACCGTGCGTGAGAAATATCAGCGCATGGCCGCCGAGCAGGGCAATCAGGCGGTACATGACTGTCTGGCTAAGGTGGATCCGACCGGAGCGGAACGTCTGCACCCGAACAATCTCAAGCGCGTCATTCGTGCTCTTGAGGTGTATGAGCAGACCGGTATGACGATCGACGAATTTAATCGCAGGAACAAGCGCCCGGAGCCAAAGTATGATGCGCTCAAGATCGGTGTTTGCCCGTCTGACCGTGAAATTCTGTATGACCGCATCAACCGCAGAGTGGATCTTATGATGGAAAACGGTCTGCTGGAGGAGACGAAACGGCTGGTGGAGCGCGGTCTGCTGACCGGCACTGCTGCGCAGGCTATCGGCTACAAAGAGCTGCTCGGCTATCTGAGCGGCGAGCAAACATTGGAAGAATGTACCGAATTGCTCAAACGGCGCAGCAGAAATTATGCAAAACGTCAGCTTACCTGGCTGAAAAGGGATGACAGCATCCACTGGATATATTATAATAGTGGAGAAGAACTTCCTTTCGTCTTACAGGAAACGACAAAATATCTTCAAAACCACGGTGTACAATGATACCATAAATTGTAATTTCAACTGGAGGAATCATTGTGCGAAACGAAATCAACTTACAGGACAGAATGCTCAGTGCACTGCGTCAGCAGGCGCAGAACATCACCGTATTTTTAACGAACGGGTTTCAGATGCGCGGTATTGTCCGCGGATTCGACAGCTTCGTTGTGATTTTGGAGAGCGACGGAAAACAGCAAATGATCTATAAGCACGCAATCTCTACTCTGATCCCACAGCATAGAGTCGATCTCCATGCACCGAGAGGGGAGCGTGCGGAACAGTGAACATATACGAGGTCTTTACATGGGACAACAGACAAAAAGCACAAAATCCAAGCCGCGAAAACGGCGGAATGACGGCGGAAACCGCGTTGTATTTATCATTGCGGCGGTGCTGATGGTGATTTATCTGGGCGGCCGTCTTTCTAACGCTTTTTCGGCTGCACCGGAGACCACACCGGCTCTGCATGTCACAGTTAATGACAGCTTTACGAGCGATGGCTGGTTCTTCCGCGATGAAGAACCGATCGACAATGCCACGGGAAGCTCGGTCAAGCACATCGTGTACAGCGGTGAACGCGTACAGCAGGACGCACCGCTGGCGATCATCTATTCCGATCAGGAATCTATGGACCTGAGCCGACAGCTCGATCCGCTGGAGGAACGTATTTCTCTTCTGGATACGGCGCTGCAGTCCGCATCGGACAGCTCAAACATCGCAAAGCTGGATCAGGTCATCACGCTGACGATCGAGCAGCTGGCCGAGCAGGTGAAGGAAGGCAGCGGTTCTTCGGTCGCATCCGCCGCAAGTTCGCTGCGCACGCTGTCGCTGCGCCGAGAGGCAGGCAATGTGGATACCAACGAGGTATCTGCCGAACGTGACGCTTTGGTTTCTGAGCAGTCCTCGCTTGAGCATCAGCTTACCGGCCGGACCACGGAACTTACTGCATCTTCGTCCGGATATTTCTCCGAGGTAGTGGATGGATACGAGAGTATTCTCACACCATCCTCACTGGATGAGATGACCGTGGAGCAGTTTGACAAGACCGTTGCGCAGCAGCCGTCTGCTGAGAACAGCAATTCGCTCGGCAAGATTGTCAAGGGATTCAACTGGTATCTTGCAGCTAAGATTCCGGCCGAGCAGGCTGAGCGTCTGCAGGTCGGTCAGGAGTTGACGGTAAACTTTACACAGGCTTCGATGGAATCCAAAGTAACCGTACATTCCATCAACCATCAAGGTGACAGCGATACAGCTCTGCTGGTGATGGAAGGCACAGAATTCAGCAGTGAAATGGTTTCCATGCGCGAACAGCCAATCGAAATTATCATTGCGACCTACACCGGACTCAAGGTGCCGAAGAGTGCCGTCCGCGTGCAGGAACAAACAGACAGCGACGGAAAGACCACGCAAATCCCCGGCGTGTTCATCCTGAGCGGCTCGATACAGAAATTCAAAATGATTAACGAGCTGTTTGAGGCGGACGATTATTATGTCGTCAAACAGAGTGCGACCGACTCCGATATGCTGGTCGAGCGAGACCAGGTTATCGTTCAAGGTAAAAATCTGCAAAATAATATGGTGGTGAAAACATGACGGAGCAAGAAAAGAAAGAACTGCAGGAACGCGTAAAATCTGTGATCGAGCGCGTCAACAATGCCGCCGTGCAGGCAGGGCGCGATCCCAGTGAAATTACGCTGGTGGCTGCGACCAAAATGAATAACGCCGAGCGCGTGCAGGCAGCCATCGAAGCAGGCATCCGCGTGTGCGGCGAAAACCGTGTGCAGGAGCTGCAGGAAAAGTATGAACAGGACGCCTACGATGGCGCAGACCTTCAGTTTATCGGCACGCTTCAGACCAACAAGGTCAAGTACCTGATCGGCAAGGTTTCGCTGATTCAGTCAGTCGGCTCGGTTCATCTCGGCGAGGCTATCGCCAAGGAAGCCGAGAAGCGCGGTGTTTGTCAGGATATTCTTCTGGAGGTAAATATCGGCAGAGAAGCCGCGAAAAGCGGTCTTCCGCCCGAAGAACTGCACGATGCGATCGTGAAATTGAGCGCAAAAAAGTCACTTCATATCCGCGGATTGATGGCAATTCCTCCCGTTGCAGATGAAAAAACAAAAAATTCAAACTACTTTACCGAAATGCGTCAAGTATTTATTGACATTTTGACGAAAAAATACGATAATGTAGATATGGATTATTTGTCTATGGGAATGACGAATGATTTTGAAACGGCGATTGCGTGCGGAGCGAACATGGTTCGCGTGGGCACGGCGATCTTTGGCAAACGGCCGTATCAGATCGTTTCGCCTTAAAACATAAGGAGGAACTTGGCATGGGTTCGATCAAAGGCTTTATTGATTGGGTAAAGGGCAGTGAGTTGGAGGACGACTACGAAGACGAGATGCCCCGTCAGAGAAACGAAGAACCTGCGATGGATAGCGAGCCATCATCTTACAATAGAAGATCCTATGACCGTTCGTACGACAGTGATGCACAGGACGCGCCTCAGGTGCGCCGTCACGATCGCAGCGATAAGGTTGTAAACATCAATACTACTACACAGCTGGCTGTGGTTCTGGTCAAGCCGGATCGCTTTGAGGCGGCTGCAGAGATTGCAGATCATCTCAAGGACAAGCGTACGGTTGTCCTCAATCTGGAGCAGACCAACAAGGATATTGCCCGTCGCCTGGTGGACTTTCTCAGCGGTGTTGCATATGCAAACGAAGGCAAGATCAAGAAGGTTGCAAACAGCACCTATATTATCACACCCTACAATGTTGATATTATGGGCGATCTGATCGATGAACTGGAAAACAGCGGTATGTATTTCTAAGCGCAGATCGTGAGTACTATCGTGAACAGCTTGGTAATATATTTCGTAGGCAGCTTATTGCGCATTCTGCAGTTTATGTTTTTTGCACGGGCAATCATGAGTTGGTTCGTACAGGGCAGCGACTCGAAAATCTACGAGTTTCTGTGTCTTGTTACCGAGCCGCTCATTCAACCTTTTCGCAGTCTGCTGAGCCGCGTGAGTGCACTGCGGAATTGTCCGTTTGATTTTGCGTTTATGCTGGCATTTTTTGTTCTGATTGTTTTAGAACAAATGGTATATATGCTTTAAGCCTGCCGGACAAACGGCGCTGATTTTGGTCGGGCGCAGCCCGACCATTTTTCCGTGTCAGTACGGCAAATGATATAAAGACGGAGGAAAAACATATGACGGTGCAGGAAATACAAGAAATCGGCTTTGAAAAAGCAGTTTTCGGCGGATATGACATGAAGTCTGTCGATACTTTTCTCGAGCGTGTTGCAGAGGAATTTGCAGCGATGCAGAAGGAAAACGCTGCTATGAAGGCAAAAATGAAGGTGCTGGTCGATAAAATTGAAGAATACCGCGGTGTTGAAGAAGGAATGCACCGTACCCTACTGACCGCTCAGTCGATTGCACAGGAGACAATCGACAAGGCAAAGAAGGAAGCAGAGGAGATCATTGCTTCTGCGAAGGATGAAACCGCAAACAAGGTGAAAGACACCCAGGCGGAAATCAACACCGAGGAACAGAAACTGGAGACTGCCCGCAAGAACACTGCTGAGTTCATCGCTCATGTAGCAAAGCTGTATCAGTCGCAGGCAAGAGCACTGGCAGAGTTGGCGAAGGGCGAAAACCTCGCTCCGGTACAGCAGACTGAAGATGCAAAGAACACAAATGCGACTGGGAAGGGCGATGCACCAGTTGAAGATGCAACGCGTAAATTTGACTTCGGCGAACTGCAGTTTGGCACTGAATACGACCCGAAGGATGTTAAGTAAATAAGCGAAAGGACTGAACACTGCACAATGCAGCAGGATTACAACAATACGATCAATTTGCCCAAAACCGAATTCCCGATGCGTGCCGGTCTGCCGAAGCGCGAGCCGGGTTTTCTGGAAAACTGGGAGAAGAACGACCTCTACCATGAACTGATGAAGAAGAACGAAGGCAAGCCGCTTTTCGTTCTGCACGACGGCCCTCCGTATGCAAACGGCAATCTGCATATGGGTCATGCACTGAATAAGATCCTCAAGGATTTTATTCTGCGTTCGCGCAATATGATGGGTTATCAGGCTCCGTACATTCCGGGCTGGGATACCCATGGTCTTCCGATTGAGCGTCAGGCAATCAAGGCTTACGGCATGGATCGCAGCAAGGTTTCCACTGCGGAGTTCCGCTCCAAGTGTGAAGAGTTCGCACACAATCATGTCAATACCCAGCGTACCCAGTTTAAGCGTCTGGGCGTTATCGGCGACTGGGATCGTCCGTACCTGACCCTGACCCATGATTACGAGGCTGCTCAGATTGAGATTTTCGGCGAGATGGCTAAGAAGGGTTACATCTACAAGGGTCAGAAGCCGGTTTACTGGTGCCCGCACGACGAGACCGCACTGGCTGAGGCAGAGATTGAGTACAAGGATGTTCCGTGTAAGTCTATCTTTGTAAAGTTCGCTGTAACCGATGACAAGGGTGTTATCACCAAACTGCTTGGTACCAAAGAGAACGTATATTTCGTAATTTGGACCACCACTACCTGGACCATTCCGGGCAACCTTGCAATTTCTCTGAACCCAAACTTCGAGTATGATTTCGTTAAGGTCCCGAACGGCGAGGTTTATGTTCTGGCTAAGGAACTGGTTGCTTCTGTTATGAAGACTGCCGGTATTGACAGCTGGGAAGTTCTCGCAACCGTTCTTGGCTCTGATCTGGAGCTGATCAAGACCAAGCACCCGCTGTTCGACCGTGATTCTCTGGTTATCACCGGTGACCATGTAACGCTCGATGCCGGTACCGGCTGTGTTCATACCGCTCCGGGCTTCGGTGCTGATGACTTTATCGTTTGCCAGAGGTACAACATCCCGATCATCGTTCCGGTTGACGGCAAGGGACGCCATACCGCTGAATCCGGCAAGTACGAGGGTATGTTCGTGGATGATTCCAACGAGGTTATCCTCAAGGATCTGGATGACTGCGGTGCACTTCTCGCAACAGAGGACATCGTGCACAGCTATCCGCATTGCTGGCGCTGCAAAAATCCGATCATCTTCCGCACTACTGAGCAGTGGTTCTGCTCTGTTGATGCGCTCAAGGATGACGCAGTCAAGGCTTGTGAGGACATCAAGTGGATTCCCGGCTGGGGTCAGGAGCGCATGACCTCCATGATCCGTGAGCGTTCTGACTGGTGTATTTCCCGTCAGCGTGTTTGGGGTGTTCCGATTCCGATCTTCACCTGCAAGAAGTGTGGCAAGCCGCTGGTAAATGAGCAGACGATTAAGACCGTTGCTGATCTGTTCCGTGAAAAGGGCTCCAACGCATGGTTCGACATGACGGCTGCTGAGATTCTGCCGGCAGGCACCAAATGTGAGTGCGGCTGCAGCGAATTTGACAAGGAAACCGATACCATGGATGTATGGTTCGATTCCGGTTCCTCTTGGCGCGCTGTTATCGAGAACCGCGAAGGCCAGAAGACCCCGGTTGACGTATATCTGGAAGGCAACGACCAGTATCGCGGCTGGTTCCAGTCCTCGATGCTGACCTCTATCGCTACACAGGGCAAGGCTCCGTACAAGACGGTTATCACCCACGGTATGATTGTTGATGAGGAGCGCCAGAAGATGTCCAAGTCTCTGGGCAATGGTATTGCTCCGGAGGATATCCTCAAGCAGTATGGCGCAGACGTAATGCGTCTGTGGGTTGCTTCTTCTGACTACCGTCAGGATATGCGTATTTCCAAGGACATGCTCAAGCATCTGTCGCAGAACTACCTTAAGATCCGTAACACGGCTCGCTACATTCTGGGCAACCTGTTTGACTTTGATCCTAAGACCAACGCTGTTGCATACGCAGATATGCCGGAGCTGGATAAGTGGGCACTGATGAAGCTGAACGACCTTGCTGCAAAGGTTCGTGAGGGATATGATAGCTACGAATTCCACACCGTATTCCATGCAATTCATAATTTCTGTGTTGTTGATATGTCCAACTTCTACCTCGATGTGATCAAGGATCGTCTGTACTGCGATGAGACCGATGGTCTGAGCCGCCGCTCTGCACAGACTACGATCTATCGTATCCTGAGTGCGCTGGTTCGCATGCTGTCTCCGATTCTGTGCTTTACCGCAGACGAAATCTGGCAGGCTATGCCGCACGCTGCTGAGGATGATGCTCGCAACGTAGCATATAACGAGATGCCGCAGGCTGACGAGGCTTTGTCCTTCAGCGATGAGGATCGTGCTAAGTGGGACAAGCTGACCGCATTCCGCGATGACGTAAACAAGGCGCTCGAGGGTGCGCGTACTGCTAAGACCATCGGCAAGCCGTTGGAAGCATGCGTTACTGTTTACGCTGACGCTGAGCAGGCTGCATTCCTGAACGGCTGTGGTCAGGATCTGGCTGATCTGTGCATCGTTTCCGAACTTGATGTCGTTGCCGGTGACGGCGAGGGCGCTGTAAGCGAGAATCTGCCGGGTCTGAAGATTGCTGTTGCCCGCGCAGCAGGTGAGAAGTGCCTGCGCTGCTGGAAGCAGGCTAAGACCGTTGGTTCTGATGCAAAGCATCCGGGTCTGTGTGCTCGCTGTGCCAAGGTTGTAGGCTAAAAGAAGAATCCAAGGGGGAGCAGAGCAATTCTGTTCCTCCTTTTTGTTTTGGAGGTAGAAAATGCCGATTTATATTTGTGCAATCTTGCTGATGATCGCGGCAGATCAGGCAGTGAAATACTGGGCGTTTACATCCCTGCAGGCACAGCAGACCATTCCGTTGATCAATGGTGTGTTTCACTTGACCTATATTGAGAACCGCGGTGCAGCATTCAGCCTGTTCGCGCAGTTTGATTCACGTTGGATTTTTGTTGTATTGGCCATTGTGATTACAGTTGCCATTTTCACAGCGATTTACAGGAATATGCTGCAGACTCAGCTTGGCTGCTGGTCGCTGATTCTGGTAGCGGCAGGTGCACTCGGCAACGCCATTGATCGTGTAGCACGCGGTTTTGTTGTCGATATGTTTGACTTCCGTCTGATTCATTTCCCGGTATTTAATGTGGCAGATATCTTCATTTGTGTAGGTGGCGTACTGTTTGTGCTATATTTTATGTTTCAGCACAAGGAGACAAGCGAAGCGGAGAAGTAACCATGAGTGAATTACAATTTACAGTTTCGGCAGAGCAATCCGGCAAGCGTATCGACAGCTGGCTGGCAGAGCAGATTGAAGGACTGACTCGCTCTGCGGCGCAGAATCTTCTGTCGGAGCAGGCGGTAAGCTGTAACGGTCAGCCGCTCAAGAAAAATTACAAGCTGGTCGGCGGCGAGGCGGTTACGGTTCAACTTCCGGAGTTAAAGGAAGTTGATCTCAAGCCGGAGAATATTCCGCTGGATATCGTTTATGAGGATGCGGATATTGTGGTGGTCAACAAGCCGCGCGGCATGGTTGTGCATCCTGCGGCTGGCAACTGGGATGGTACGTTGGTTAATGCATTGATGTACCACTGTGGTGACAGCCTGTCTGGTATTAACGGTGAACATCGACCGGGCATTGTGCATCGTATAGATAAGGATACCAGTGGTCTGCTCGTTGTGGCGAAAAATGACGCCGCACATCAGAGTCTGGCGGCTCAGATTGCGGCGCATACGGCATATCGCGGCTATGAAGCGATTGTGGTTGGTTCTGTTAAGGATGATACAGGAACGGTGGATAAGCCGATTGCCCGTCACAAGACTGATCGAAAAAAAATGGCAATCGTGGAAGGCGGACGGGAGGCAATCACGCATTATACTGTCATCAAACGGTATAACGGCTACACACATATGGCGTTTCAGCTCGAGACTGGACGTACGCACCAGATTCGTGTACATATGGCGTCTATTGGTCATCCGATTATCGGTGATCCGGTGTACGGACTGAAAAAAGACCGGTTTTCCAATATCGGCGGTCAATGTCTGCATGCAGCGAAGCTGACGCTCACGCACCCGAGAACAGGGGAGCGGATGGATTTTTTGGCATCGCTGCCACAATATTTTACTGAAGTTCTTGATAAATTGGAGCGTATGCAATGAAAAAGTTTAAGGGTATGCTGTTGGCCTGCGATATGGATGGTACGCTGCTCGATGATTCAAAGCAAATTCCGGAAGAAAATCTGCGCGCATTACAATATTTTACGAAAAAGGGAGGACGGCTGTCGCTTGCGACCGGCCGTTCTCCTCATGCTATTGGCACATATATAGCTCAGTTGCCGGTCAATGCGCCATACAGTGTGATGAATGGTTCATTGATTTGCGATGAAAATCGCCAGATTTTGCATTGCTCCGGTATGCCGTACGAGACGAAGGAAATGATTGAGTATGTATTGTTAAATAATTCACAATTTGGATGCGAGATTTTTACCGCCGAAACAGCGCTGATTCGTCAAATGAGCGATCACACGCTGCAGCACATGCGCAAGCTGCATTTAGATTATCAGATGCTTTCTAATGAGCAGTTTGCAAAAAGCGCAACTGCGGATTGGTGTACGGTCAATTTTACCGGTGAACCAGCACCGATCACCGCACTGACGCAGGATTTACTGATTCGGTATCCGCATGTATTTGATGTGACATCCAGCATGCCGACATTCTGTGAAATCACAGCCGCTGGTGTGAATAAGGGTTCGGCTCTACGAAGTATTGTTGAATACTTACCGGATGTTGAACGTGTGTTTGCTATTGGCGACAGCTACAATGATGAATCCATGCTGCACGAAGCTCAGATTTCGTTTGCACCAGCCAATGCAGAGCCGGAAGTGCTGCGAAATGTAAATGTGATGGTAAGTTCTAATAATGATCGTGCTGTGGCTGATATGATAGAGTATCTGGAGAAAATAGGATGAAAACAGTTAATTACTAATTGTTATTAGATAGATGGTTTGCTAATTATACAAAATCTTTATTTTGTATAATTAGATTCCTATGTCTAAATTAGATTTTACACTACGAATGTCTACCTCGTCAACTGTTTTATACGGGTCATCGCTACGACATACTAGCCAATCACAAGTTATACCAAAAATGTACCCCAAATTCAACAGGACGCTGGACGAAAATAATGTTTCGCCACGTTCCCAGCGATAGACCGTATCACGGCAGATACCGAGCGCCGAAGCAATTTTAAGCGTTGAAACACCGGAACGTCGCCTTGCTTCACGAATACGATTAGGATTTCTTCTCTTTCTGCGGCACATAGACCAGAATATTCCGCATGAAATGCACCTTGCAGCGCTGCCATGAGGCGTCGGGAAAGGATTCACGAATTGCCGAAACCAGTTCGGCGTGTGCATCTGAAATGATAAGCCTGGGCGTGGACAGACTACGGTCCTCCAGATTCTGAAACAGCACTTCATAGGAGCTCCCGGATTCTTCGGCCATAGATTCAACGGCAATGATATCCCTATGACCGTTTTCATCCACACCGCACACGATAAGTACCACCATGCTGACAATGCGCTGACTTTTCTCTGCTCCTAGCTGCTGGTCCACCTCGACCTCCATGAGCTCTGTGCACAGCCATTCCAGCATACTCAGCATCGGATCCGGCTCCGTCACACATTTCCGTCACACATTGCAGTAGCAATGGAGTCCTAAGGACCTGTCTATTTTCTGTTGTATATGTGATAGAAACCTAGTTGCCGCTTAATGGGCAACTGGGTTTTTCGACAGACTGTAAGCGGCTCATACAGAGCCGCTTATTTTAGTTATCCTGCATTCTTCAACCGAAACTGCTCAACCATCCGAATGAAATGCTGATGCACCGTCAAATCCTTATCTAATTCCGGATGAAATGCGGTCACGAGCATATTATCCTGCTGCGCGGCAACAATATTACTGTCAACAATGGATAGCACCTCGACATTATTTCCTACGCTCTCAATATATGGTGCGCGAATGAATGTCATCGGTATTCTCTCGCTACCGCCAAACCGATCATCCGTGAAAAAACTGCCAAGCTGTCTGCCATAGGCATTACGTTTTACACGAATATCCATCACACTGAAGCATGGTATGCCGCCATCAATCTGCTTAGCCAACAGAATCAGACCGGCACAGGTTCCGAATACAGGAAGTCTGTTTTGAATCTGTTCACGCAGCGTATCATACAAATCCAGCTCGCGCAAGAGTTTATTCATTACTGTGCTTTCCCCACCCGGAATAATCAAACCATTCATCGGCTGATCCAAATCGCGCTTCTGACGAATTTCGAAGTGCGATACACCGAGTTTATCCAGCACTGCGGCATGCTCTGCAAAGGCGCCCTGCAGCGCCAGAATTCCAACTGCCATTTTACTTGCCTCGCTCTGCCATCAGCAATGCGATTTCGCTCTCGTTAATGCCAACCATTGCTTCACCCAGATCGGTAGACAGTTCTGCGATCAGCTTTGCATCGGTGTAGTTAGTAACCGCCTTTACGATTGCTGCAGCACGCTTTGCCGGATCGCCAGACTTGAAGATGCCCGAACCAACGAATACGCCTTCTGCGCCGAGCTGCATCATCAGTGCTGCGTCCGCCGGAGTTGCAACACCACCCGCCGCAAAGTTTACGACCGGCAGTCGGCCATTTTCATGCACACTTCTGAGCAGTTCAACCGGAACCTGCAGTTGCTTTGCGGCCTCAAACAACTCATCCTCACGCAGATTCTGCACACGGCGAATCTCTGCGTTCATAGCGCGCATGTGACGAACCGCTTGTACAACATCACCGGTGCCCGGCTCACCCTTGGTACGGATCATTGCAGCGCCTTCAGCGATGCGGCGCAGAGCTTCACCCAGATCACGCGCACCGCATACAAACGGAACCTTGAACTGTGTCTTATCAATGTGGTATACATCGTCCGCCGGAGACAGCACTTCACTCTCGTCGATATAGTCGATCTCGATTGCCTCCAACACCTGTGCCTCAACAAAGTGACCGATACGGCACTTTGCCATAACTGGAATGGAAACCGCTTCCTGAATACCGCGAATCATCTTCGGGTCGCTCATGCGGGAAACGCCGCCTGCTGCACGGATGTCAGCCGGAATGCGCTCCAGCGCCATAACTGCACATGCGCCCGCTGCTTCGGCAATCTTCGCCTGCTCCGGTGTGGTTACGTCCATAATGACGCCGCCCTTCAGCATCTGGGCCAGCTCCTTGTTCAGCTTATATTGTACGCTCATGTCGTTCAGACTCCTTTGTTGTTTGGTGTATGAACGCATTATACGCCTAATCTGAATATGTTAAAATACTCAGATTGCAATTATTTTGTAATGCCAGTTTGCAAGAGATAAAGAAAAGCACGATTTCTGTTCTAAAACAAAAGCCGTGCTTTATACTGCTTATCAGCTGTTATATGCTGTATTTTCCTCATCAGTTACCGCGTCTGATGTATTTGGTGTGGCATTCAGATAAACTGTTGCACCTTCATCGATGCCCCAGAAAATTTCGGTATTGTTCGCATCTGAAACGCCGGTTTCCACCGCTACCAGCTGATAACCTTCGGGTGCTTCCATGCCGTCCGGAATCGGCAGTGTATCATCGAACGGAATTTCGTTGCCGTCCTTGTCGATGAGCGTTTTGGTGAATACACCCGTACTGCCATCCGCCGTGTGAACGATAGCGGAAGTCGGTACCATCAGGCAGCTGTCCGATTCGGCAACTGCAATTTTGTAATCGACCATCATGCCGCTGGAAATCGCCTGACCTTCGATAGAATCAACCGTGATAATTGCCTTAAAAGTCGTCAGACTGCCCTGACTGCCCGTGTTCTGACTCGGCTCCGGCGAAACCGAGTCAACCACACCGGTGAGCGGCAGCTCGGAACCATCCATTGTGTACATGTTCATTGTCACCGTCTGACCAGGCTCGACAGACTGCACTTCATCTGTCGTCAGCTCGGCCGTAACAACGGTATCGTTCAGGTCGGAAACAACAACCAGAGGCTCGGTACCATCGGTCTCCTCCCCTTCTTCTGCGTTCAGTGAGGTGACAACGCCGTCAATTGAAGCCGTCATCGTAGCATCCAGAATCTCCTGCTGCAGCTTGAGAATGCGCGTCTGAATTTCGCTCACCTTGGCCTGTGCGGCTGCAGCCGTGCTCTGTGCAGCCGTGAGACTGTTTCGCGCGTCCGAAGTATCCGGCGCTGCAACATTGGAAATTGACATAATGGCTGCACTGCTGCTGTATGTGCGGTTCGAGCCGTTATAGGCCGTGATTTCACCGCTGATCGGTGCCGTGATAATCTGCTCCTTGCTGTAGTCCAACGTGCCCGAACCGGAAGAGAAAATCGTGCCGGCGCTGTCGCTGTTGATCGTTGCGGTAGCACTCGTTCCCTGCGCCAGTGAACCGGAGGGATTCTGCACGGTTAATACGACAAGGAACGTACCTTTGCCGGAAGTGGAATCAATCGACGAAACCACAGCGGAAACCTGTCCGGCAGAGGTAGAGATCGTAGCCGTCTGACCGGCCTTGATATCTTTGGCATATTCCGAACTAAACTGTACAGCAAGCTGCATCTGGCTGTCGTTGACCATACGGCCGATGGTCTGTCCTGCACTTACCTTCTGCCCTACCGCAAATGTGCTTGATGCGATAAACTTGCCGCTGAACGGTGCCGTAGCGCTGCTGTGGGTGTACTGGCTCTGTGCCGAGGCAATGCGGCTCTGTGCCTGCGTGATCGCTGCCTGTGCGTTGGTCAACTCACTCTGCGCGGCCGTGAATTCGGCCTGTGCCGCTGTCAGCTGTTCGCGGATTCCGGTCGGATCGACAACGACCAGCGGATCACCGGCATGCACCTCATCTCCCTCGGAAACCAGCACCTGAGAGATTTTGCCCTCAAGTCCCAGGCCAAGTTCTTCCGTGTTGCGTGCAGCTGTTTCGCCGCTGCCCTCGATATAAGTGCCAATATCGCCATAGGTAACGACCGCAGTCGTCGGAACTGTGTCCTCCATGCCGGTATTGCGCGACTGAATAACAGCAAATACCGAACCGCCGACCAGCAGAATAATCAATCCTGCTGCAATGATAACGCGGACGCACTTGCTTCGATTAAATCTTTTGCGAAAGGATTCAGCTAGCTGCTCTGCCTTCTCGTTTTTTTCGTCAGCATCAGCTTTTTCGGATGCTTCTTCCAGTGCAGTATTGTCCTCCGTCTGAACGATCTTGTCAGCAGTGTTTTCTGACATCGACGGAAGCGTCTGTGTCTGCTCAAGCTCCTGTTCATGCTTGTGTTTGCCGAAGAACTTCTTCTTGTTCTGGCTCATATTTTGATGTTCCTTTCTATGCGCTGTTCCTGTAAAACAGAGCCGTGCCCGATCTTGAAAGTTATCTCTCGATCAGAGCCTGTAAAAAGTCATGTACTTTTGCGGGCAGTTCTTCCAGCGAACCGTCGTTGAGGAATTCCGCATCATAGGCGTACGCTGCAACGCCGTCATCCGAGCGGTTGCCAAGCTGTCCGCGTGCCTGCTCAAGTGTCGGTCGACGCACGAGAATGGTCTTGCAGTTTACGCCTGCCGCCTGACGGAAGCGCTCGATCTCCTCCGGCTCTCGGATATGGACGAACAGCAGTTCTGCATCATTTTCAGCAAATATCTGCAGCTGTTCTGTGCAGTAGCGGAACGGAAGGTCGTTGAATTCTGTGCAGTCTGCCTTCAGCTGCGAAAGAAAACGGCGTGCCGCCGGTGTTTTGGTGCCGTCCCATCCGGCGGCTTTGGCCACCTGCAAAATGGGTGTGATGGACGAAATGTTCTGCACCTTCCAGCTTTGCGCGGCAGCACTGCATACGGTATCCTTGCCGACACCGCCGCTGCCGTTTATGATAAACACTTGTTTGGTCAAGTAAAAGTCTCCTTCAAATGCGCATTTCTATACACTATACATTTTAGCACAGCAAATCGACCTTTACAAGCGGACAGTCTTTACAATTCTGTTAAAAAAGCGTGCCTGTTTTTGGCAGGCACGCCTGATTTCACAGGATGATGCAGATGAGTCCTCCTGCGCTTTCGTTGATGATCTTTTCCAGTGTTTCACGGATTTTACCGCGAGCATCATCCGGCATACGGCTCAATTTGTGCGACAATTCCTCACGCACGAGTTCATTGAGCGACTTTCCGAAAATATTGGTCTCCCAAATCTTCTCCGGCTGTTCCTCAAACTCGCTGAGCAGATAGTGTACCAGTTCTTCCGACTGCTTTTCCGTGCCGACGATCGGATTGACCTCGGCTTTGATGTTGGCCCGCATCATATGGATGGATGGTGCAGAAGCCCGCAGACGCACGCCATACCGCCCTCCCTGCCGAACGATTTCCGGTTCCTCGAGCGACAACTCCTCCACCGACGGCATCACAATGCCGTAACCGGTCTGATATACCTGATCGAGCGCACCATGCAGCCGTTCGTACTGCTGTTTCACTGCAGCGAAATCCTCAAGCACATGAATCAAATCTGCGTCATCCCGCACCTGAATGCCGGTCTGCTCGCCGACAATGCCATAGAATACGGTTTCCGGTACGTCCACATGCACGACCGCCGAGCCGCTGCCGAGCGCCATATTGTCCACACTCGCCCGCTCGACGTATTCGTTCTCTTCGAGGGTACGGCATAGCTTCTGTACATCGCGCATTTTTTCTCCGCCCTCGGTGGCTGTGCGGATGCACTGGTAAATGCTGTTCTGCACCGGATGATACAGCGGCAGAGTACCGATATAACGCGGAAGGACAAAACCAATCTCGCAGACCGGAAATTCATACAGCACCTGCTGCAGAATATCTGCAATGCCGCTCTCATCCAGTTCAAGACAGTTCACCGTAATCGGTGCAATCCCGTACTGCGACTGCAGCTCGGCGCATACACACTGTGCTGCTTCGCCGTTCGGCTCTGACGAGTTTACCAGCACGAGAAACGGCTTGCCGAGTGACTGCAGTTCCTCGATTACGCGTTTTTCTGCCGGTATATAGGCTTCACGCGGCAGATCGGTAAAGCTGCCATCGGTCGTCACCACCAGTCCGATGGTAGAGTGTTCACCGATAACCTTGTGTGTGCCAATCTCTGCCGCTTCGGCCAGTGTCATGGGTTCCTCCTGCCACGGTGTAGATACCATGCGCGGTGTATCTCCCTCCATGCCGCCGAGTGCGCCCTCTACCAGATAGCCTACGCAGTCCACCAGCCGTACCCGGCATGCGCCGCCTTCCGGCAGAGCGATCTCCGCCGCTTCTTCCGGCACAAATTTGGGTTCGGCAGTCATAATTGTCCGTCCGGTGCCGGACTGCGGCAATTCATCCCGTGCGCGCTCCCGCTTGTAGGGATTCTCCATATCGGGCAGCACCATAGTCTCCATGAACCGCTTGATAAATGTGGATTTGCCCGTACGAACCGGACCGACAACACCAATATAAATATCACCGCCGGTACGGCTGCTGATTTGATCGTAAATCTGGTTTTCCATTCTCTTCCCGCCTTTCAGTCCTGAATCGGAATCAGCAGCATGGCATTCTGCACATACTCTGCCTCTGCCGGCAAGTCGTTCGCGCAGCGGATCGCCTGCTCGGTCGTATCGCAGTTTTTGGCAATGTCCCATAGCCGTTCTTCGCCGGTGATTTGCCTGAGCACCAGCGTTACGCCGTTATGTCTGCTCTCCTTTGGCTTGATCTCCAGCGCAGAGATATAGCAGAACGTCACGCGCTCCTGTGTTGCAGCAGTGCCGTTTGCGTTGACAGTCAAAAGCAATCCGCGCTCACCCGCCGCTGTGGTGCGTGCTGAAAGTGTAAGATCTTCCGGCTCTCCGACTTCACTATACGGCATGGTCAGCGGTACAATACGCTGCACTGCGCAAAGCTGCTGTTCATCACTCAAATACAGCACACGAACACCGGCTTTGACCTGCAGCTCGCTCTCCGATACGCGCTTTGCGCCGCAGCAGACCGCCTGCGCGGAAATCACATGAGAAACATGCTGTGCAGTCTGCAAAGTCTCACTGCCTTCGGCGGTAAACGGCTGCGCGGACGGCATATTCTGCAATACAGGATGTTCTGCCTGCGCAGCAAGTACCTTGCCGGGCAGATACATATCCTCGATGCAGCGCAGCTTACGCTCCTGCCGCAGCAGTACTATTGCTTGTGCGCTGATGGTGCAGGACAACATGCCATCGGATTCCAATCGGCAGTCTGCCTCGGATACGGTCATATGAACTGCGGTCAGGGCGCCTTCTTCTGCTTCCGGCAACTCGAGAATCTGCGTGAACGGCGTGCTGTTGTTCAGTACGCGCACAGCATCATCCTCCTGCATGGCAAGACAGTGCAGTATCGCTTCACCTTTCACGATGATTCTGCCATGCATGGCGCGGCACTCGGATACCTGCATCGTGCAGTCGGTGTGCAGAAGGGACAGCTCCGCTGCATCCGCAAGCTGTATGTCGTCCAGTATTGTCACCGGATAACTGCGCACCTGCTCCAGCAGCGTTATGCTCTGCAAATGGCTCAGGCATTCTATGCCGTCCAGTTCGACCGATTCTGTCACGTCGCACTCTGCTTTGCAGTAGCCTTCGGTTAAAAAGCAAAGCTGAACGCTGACGCATACCTTGCGGCTGTTCATAGCTTCGGCCTCTACCGCAGCAATGCGGCACACGGTGCTGCAGACAGATTCTGCCGAGACACCCTCGCATTCCTCAATATGCGCAAACGTGACCGGCACGGAGAGCCGACGCAGTTTACCGCCGTTTTCCGGTTCGTACAGTACAGTCGTCTGCACGGTGCCGGATACCAACAGGCGGCCATTCTGCGGAGTCTGGTCCTTGATGGTCGCCGTA
Source organism: Butyricicoccus sp. AF35-5AC (assembly GCF_003477715.1). Taxonomy (NCBI): domain Bacteria; kingdom Bacillati; phylum Bacillota; class Clostridia; order Eubacteriales; family Butyricicoccaceae; genus Butyricicoccus; species Butyricicoccus sp. AF35-5AC. Next base: position 74,609 of record NZ_QUDX01000005.1, on the reverse strand, counting down.
CCATACGCGCACACGATTCGTCCGATATCCGGAAATGTGTCCGGCACAATCGAATCCGCACTCTCTGTCGCCACAGAGATATGCGCTAATTTCTTTTCATAGTAGCAGATGCTTGTTTGATTCAGTTCCATTGATGCTGCCTCCTTTGGTTTCACCGCTGCTCCTGCATTACCATATGAAGCGCTTGTGTAAAATATGAGCAGATCGTTTTCGCTTTGCTGTCACATTTTCCATCCTCGCTGCTTATACTGGTAACAGGAGCGTGATGCGCTATGTTCTGCCGTGGTCAGGCGATCGGTCTTGCCGTATTTATGTTTGGAACAGGCTTGCTGCTGGGCAGTCTGCTCCCATCCTGTCTGCCGGTGTGGCTGATTGCACTGGCAGTGATCGCGGCAGGGCTGTTCCTGCTGCAGTGCTGAAGGAGGGTAAGGCATGATGAAGGTTGTTGTATGGAAAAGTCCCAAGTGCTTACGCGGGATCCTGTGCTGCCTGTTTCATGTAAACAGGGCATAAGAAAAAGCGCATTCGCAGATAAATCTCTGTGAATGCGCTTTTGGCTGTTTATGGAATTGTTACTTCTTTTCAGTCGTGCTGCCGAAGCCACCGGTGCGTTCACCGTCAGCCTCATCGTCCACGGTGATACCGAACGGCAGGAAAATACCCTGTGCAAAGCCGTCGCCTGCGGCAACCGAGAGGGTTTTGCCCTTGTGATCGTCGCTGGTCATCTTAATGAGAATGTGTCCTTCATTTTTAGCCTCAAAGTAGTCGCTGTCGATAATGCCAACCGTATTGTCAAGCTGCAGACGGTGACGGAAGCCCAGACCGGAACGCGGGTACAGGCTCAGCACCCAGCCGTCCTCGATCATAACGCGGATACCGGTCGGAATAAGGATGGTCTCATGCGGAACAAGCGTAAAGCTTTCCGGCGCAAAAAAATCATAGCCGGCAGAGCCTTTGGTCGCGCGGCGCGGCAGCCGGATGTTCTGATAGACCTTCTTGGCCTCATCCGCGCTGCGGCGGGTAGCCGCGCACCAGTCACGGACAAACTGTTCCTCGGATACCTTGAAAAACTGTGCGATCTGTTGCATAATTCAGCACTCCTTTTTACTTATCGTCATGCAGGACGATACTGTTAGCCGCAAGCGTGCGCGGAACATCGATCACGCGCTGGTTGGCACTGCCGCGCCAGTGAAGCTGCGGATCGGCCTGCACCTGTACAAAACGACCGTCGATCAGCACGTCAATCTGATCGAGAAACGGCAGCCACTTGATTTCCTCCCAGCGATAGCCGGTGTACAGCCAGATGGTCTTGTCCGGAAACTTCTGCCGAATCTCGCGGCACAGCTCGCTGACCTCCTCACGGTTGCCGGGGAAAAGCGGATCGCCGCCGGAAAACGTAATGCCGGAGATATAGTCCTTGCCGAGCTCGGTGAACAGCTCATTCTTTGCTGCCTGATCAAACAGCAGACCGCCTTCCGCATCCCATGTGATGGGGTTGTGACAGCCGGGACAGGCATGTCCGCAGCCGGCCACCCACAGCACAACACGCAGGCCGTCGCCGTTGAGCATATCGTCCTTGGTTATATTGTGATACTGCATTCGTGTTACATACTCTTTCTTTCAGCAATTTCGGCCATCTTGGCATCGTTCAGGCGCGTATCGCCCTTCACGCGAGAGTAGGAAAGATAGCCGTTCATTCTCTCGATTTTGGTAAGGTTGCGGCTGCCGCACTTCGGGCAGACATCCATAGACAGCTCCTCATGACCGCAGTCATCGCAGTACGCGAGTGACAGATTGACACCCTCATAGAAGCCCTTTGCCATGGCGCGGCGCACCAGAGAGCGAATCGCCTCATGGTTGTAGTCAATCGGGTACTTGACATACTGGATCTTGCCGCCGTTGCACAGATTCCAGAAACGCCCCTCAAGATCCTGCTTCTGAATCGGTGTCAGGTCCTCGGTAACGTGGCAGTGGAAGCTGTTGGAGACATACGGACGATCGGAAACGCCCTCGATGATGCCGTATTTCTTGCGGAACTGCTCGACCTGCAAACCGCACAGACTCTCTGCCGGTGTACCGTAGATAGCATACAGATTGCCGTCCTCGTTCTTGAACTGCTCGACCTTATCGTTGATATACTGCAGTGTTTCGAGGGCAAACTGACCGTCCTCGGCAAGCGATTTACCGTTGTACAGTTCCTGCAGCTCGTTGAGTGCAGTAATGCCGAACGACGCAGTAGCGGTTTTCATGATCGGCTTAATCTTGTCCGACGGCTTGAGATGCCCGCCGTAGAAGCCGCCCTCGCAGTACGCCAACGGATTGGTAGATGCACGCATCTCCCCCAGGTATGCATAGGTGCGGATGTGCAGCTTGCGGATAAGCTCCAGATAGTAGTCCAGCACCTCGCGGAACGGACGGCTCTCCTGCTGTGCCTTAGCGTAGATCATCGGCAGGTGCAGCGATACCGCGCCAATGTTCCAGCGGCCGACAAATACCGGCTTGTCGCTCTCATCAGCGGGCTTCATGCCTCCGCGCTCGTACCACGGAGACAGGAACGCGCGGCAGCCCATCGGACTGATGATCGCGCCGTACTTCTTATACATGCTCGGCACATAGCCTTCACCGGTCAGCGACAGCCAGTCCGGATACATTGCACGGGACGAGCACAGGATACCGGCTTCAAATACATCCTCAAGCAGCTTGCCGGGACCGTGCAGGTTCTCATCGTACAGGAATACGATCTTCGGGAACAGGACCGGCTTTTTCTGGCCTTTTTTGCCCTGCCCCTTGCGGCGTACATTCAGCATGGTAATGGAGGCCAGCTTGGCAAAACGACCAGTGCCGGTTCCCATTGTCATGGTGATGAACGGATAGTCGCCGCGGCTGGATGCTACCGTGTTGAACTTGTACTCCCAGCCCTGGAAGCCCTGCTCAAAGTCGTTGAGAATGTCCGCCATAACTTCCTTCTCGACCGTATCAGCATCCAGTCCCAGACGAGTATACTTCTCGGTCAGCATTTTGTAGCTGCGCTCGGCATACGGCTCGAGCAGCAGATCGACCGACGGCACGGTAAAGCCGCCGTACTGCTGACTTGCAGCGGAAAGCACGATATCACCGATCACGTCAAATGCAACATTAAGTGTTTTTGGCTCGTTGTACCACAGATTGCCCATCTCAAAGCCGTCCTTGAGGACACTCGCTACATCAAACAGGCAGCAGTTCATGGTATCGCGGCGTGCCGACATATCGTGGACGTAAATGTAGCCGTCCCGACAGGCCTGCAGTTCCTCGGTGTTCATAAAGAACTTCTGGTACAGCTCCTTGTTGAGCTGATTGAAGATCAGGCTGCGCTTAGTGGAGACCAGCGCGGAATCCGTGTTGGAATTTTCCTTATCGCCGATATACATGATGGACTGGCTTTTCTGGTATACGCTGTCCAGCATGCCGACAAAATCCTGCTTATAGTTGCGGTAGTCGCGGTAGCTTTTGGCAACCTCCGGCTGCACCGACTCAAGTGCAGACTCAACGATGTTGTGCATTTGCCAGATCTGAATCTCGGTCATGTGATGGTCACGGATATAACCCTCGACATGATTGCAGATCGACTTCAACTCATCCTCTGTAAAGTTGTAGAGGACACGGTTTGCCGACTTATTAACGGCGATAACAACCTTCTGGATGTTAAACGGTTCTTTGGTGTGATCCTTTTTGACAACTCGAACCATGTGTTGTTCTTCCTCTCTAAATTTCATATGTTCATCATTATATCATATTGTCCGATAAAAAGCGAACAAAAAAGCACTGCTGTTTACAGGCAAAGCGTAAAAGTGCATACCCATATATCATGTGCCGCTATTGCATTGTACCATACAAGATATAGATTTGGAAGGATAAAATTCGACAAAAATATCATACATATTTTTGCGAAAATAATTCTTTGCATAAAATCGTCGGTTTTGCTTGCGGGTCTGCCGACTATCCTCTATAATAGATGTAGCGATCCTGACAGTAAGCCTCTGCGTCCGCAGATTCTGCATGAAAGGAGCCGTCCATATCGTATTGCAGCGTTTCCTGCACGGAAGCGCCGTTTATATCTGTATCGGACTGCGTCTTTCAGAGGACGCAGTTATTTTTTGTTCCGAGGTGTTTTTATGCAAACAAGAGTTGCCGTAATGGGAATCGTGGTAGAGAACACGGATTCTGTGGAACGGCTCAATACCCTGCTGCATGAGTACGGCAGCTATATCATCGGGCGCATGGGTATTCCCTATCGAGCGCGCAATATCAACATTGTGTCCATCGCCATTGATGCGCCGCAGGATGTGATTTCGGCTTTGTCCGGCAAAATCGGCAATCTGGACGGCATCAGCGTCAAGACCGCGTACTCCAATGTGCAGAGCGATGAATAAGGCGAAGCAGCTCATTGACCGGCTGGAAGCGCAGCACAGCCTGTCAATAGAGGAATACGAATATCTAATCGAAAACCAGAGCGATGAACTGGCAGCCTATGCCGCAGAGAAAGCGGTTGCCTTACGAAAACAGGTATATGGTACGGATGTGTACATTCGAGGACTGATCGAAATCGGCAATATCTGCCGCAACGACTGCTATTACTGCGGTATCCGGCGTTCCAATCCTGCGTGTGACCGCTATCGACTGAGCGAGGCGCAGATACTGGACTGTGCCCGGGAAGGCTATGTGCTCGGCTTCCGCACTTTTGTCATGCAGGGCGGCGAGGACAGCGCATTCTCAGTCGATGTGGTTTGCCATCTGGTACGACAGATCAAAGCCGAGTTTCCGGACTGTGCAGTAACGCTGTCGCTCGGAGAGTTCCCTCGTGAAGCCTATCAGGCGATGTTCGATGCTGGCGCGGACCGTTATCTGCTCCGTCACGAAACCGCCGATAAGGCACATTATGAAAAGCTGCATCCGGCGCAGATGTCGTTTGACAACCGTATGCGCTGCCTTCGTGATTTGAAAGACATCGGCTACCAGACCGGCTGCGGCTTTATGGTCGGCTCGCCGTATCAGACGGCACGAACACTCGCTGAGGACTTAAAGTTCATCGAAAAATTTCGGCCGGAGATGTGCGGTATCGGCCCGTTTATTCCGCAGAAGGACACACCGTTCCGCGATTTTCCGGCCGGAACGTGTGAGCAGACAGTGTATCTGCTGTCACTGCTGCGGCTGATCCAACCGAATTTGCTGCTGCCCGCTACAACGGCGCTCGGCACCATCCGGCCGGACGGCCGCGAGCGCGGACTGCAGGCTGGTGCAAACGTAGTGATGCCCAATCTGTCTCCGCTTGGGGTGCGAAAAAAATATGCACTGTACGACGGCAAACTATGTACCGGTGAGGAGGCTGCACAGTGCATCGGCTGCCTGTCGCGCCGTGTGGCATCGGTCGGCTGCCGGATTGTTACCGCACGCGGAGATATTATCCGATAAGTGATACATTTTAAGGGACTCTGACGGAAAGAGTAATCCTCTGACCGCAAGATAAGAAAGGAAAACGAAAAAATGGCTCAGTACAACCCGAAATCACTCCATGCAGAGGAGTTTATCAACCATGAGGAAATCCTTGAAACGCTGAAATACGCCGAGGAGAACAAACACAACATCGAGCTGATCGACAGCATTCTGGAAAAGGCCCGTCCGCAGAAAACGGCTACCGGCGTACACTGTGCCGGTCTGACGCATCGCGAAGCCTCCGTGCTGCTGGCCTGCGATATCCCCGAGAAGATCGAGGAGATGTATCAGCTGGCCGAGGAGATCAAGCTGGCGTTCTACGGCAACCGTATTGTTATGTTTGCACCGCTGTATCTGTCGAATTACTGCGTAAACGGCTGTGTTTACTGTCCGTATCACGCAAAAAACCGCCATATCACCCGCAAAAAGCTGACGCAGGAAGAGGTTGCCCGCGAGGTTATCGCACTGCAGGATATGGGGCACAAGCGCCTTGCCATCGAGGCCGGTGAGGACCCGGTCAACAACCCGATCGAGTACATTCTCGAGTGCATCAACACCATCTACTCCATTAAGCATAAAAACGGTGCAATTCGACGTGTCAACGTCAACATTGCGGCGACCACAGTCGAGAATTACCGCAAGCTGAAGGACGCCGGCATCGGCACTTACATTCTGTTTCAGGAGACCTACCACAAGCAGAGCTACCTCAAGCTGCATCCGGCAGGTCCGAAGCACGATTACGACTACCACACCGAAGCAATGGATCGCGCGATGGACGGCGGCATTGATGACGTTGGTCTGGGTGTTCTGTTCGGTCTGGAAATGTACAAGTACGAGTTTGCCGGTCTGCTCATGCACGCCGAGCATCTGGAGGCTGTACACGGCGTTGGCCCGCATACTATCAGCGTACCGCGTATCAAGCGCGCGGACGATATCGATCCGAACGTATTCGACAACGGCCTGAGCGACGAGCTGTTTGCAAAGGTTATCGCGTGCATCCGCATTGCCGTGCCGTACACCGGCATGATCATCTCCACCCGCGAGAGCCAGCAGGTGCGTGAGAGGGCACTTGGTCTGGGCATTTCGCAGATCAGCGGTGCTTCCCGTACCTCGGTCGGCGGCTACGAGGAAGAGGAGCGTCCGCACGACTCTGAGCAGTTTGATGTATCCGATCAGCGCTCGCTCGATGAGGTTGTTCACTGGCTCATGCAGCTTGGGTTTATTCCGTCGTTCTGCACCGCCTGCTACCGTGAGGGGCGCACCGGCGACCGTTTCATGAGCCTGTGCAAGAGCGGCCAGATCCTCAACTGCTGCCACCCGAACGCATTGATGACACTCGCGGAGTATCTGGTCGATTACGCAAGCGAGGACACCAAGCGCGTCGGCATGGAGCTGATTCAGGAGGAACTTAAAAAAATCCCGCGCGATAAGGTACGCGAAATTGCAGCCGAGCATATCAAGGATATCTGCAGCTCCAACCGCCGTGATTTCCGCTTCTAAGGAGGGTTTCCTATGGGACTGAACGCACAGCCCTCCGGCGAGCGTGTACACATCGGCTTTTTCGGTCTGCGCAATGCGGGCAAATCCAGCGTGGTGAACCGTGTGACCGGACAAACGCTGTCCATCGTGTCCGATATTAAGGGCACTACGACTGATCCGGTGCAGAAAGCGATGGAACTCCTCCCTATCGGTCCGGTGGTTATCATCGACACGCCGGGCATTGATGATGAGGGCACGCTCGGTGAGGAACGTGTCCGCCGGGCGCTCCGCGTGCTGGAAAAGACGGATATTGCGGTTCTTGTCACGGACAGCACGCGTGGTTTGCAGCCTGCCGAGCAGGAGCTTATCGAGCTGTTCCGCAAGCGGGAGATTCCGTTTGTCATCGCGCACAACAAGGCGGATTTGACTTCGGTTCCTGTCGCTATGCCGGAAAACGAGATTTACGTCAGCGCAGCAGCCGACAGCAACATCCGTGAACTCAAGGAACTGATCGCACGAGCCGTCAAGCCGACCGAGCCGGAAAAACGTCTGGTTGCTGACCTGCTTGCGCCGAATGACACAGTCGTACTGGTCGTGCCGATCGACTCAGCTGCACCGAAAGGCCGGCTGATCCTGCCGCAGCAGCAGACCATCCGCGATATTCTGGAAGCAGGCGCAATTTCGCTTGTCACCCGTGAAACCGAGCTGACCCGCACGCTGGAATCCTTGCGTGAGCCGCCGCGGCTGGTTATCACGGACTCGCAGGCGTTCGGCATTGTGGACAAGCTGGTGCCGAAAAATGTCCGGCTGACCTCGTTCTCCATCCTGTTTGCCCGATACAAAGGCAATCTGCGGCAGGCGATTCTCGGTGCTGCACAGTTGAATTCTTTGCAGGATGGCGATACTGTGCTCATCTCCGAAGGCTGCACGCATCACCGCCAGTGCGGCGATATCGGCACGGAAAAACTGCCGAACTGGATTCGCAGATTTACCGGTAAGGATGTGCAGTTCTCGTTTACCGCGGGTAATGAGTTTCCTGAGGACGTGAGCAAGTACGCACTTGTCGTGCACTGCGGCGGCTGCATGCTGAACGAGCGGGAAATGCAGTATCGTCTGCGGCACAGCGCCGAGCGGAATGTGCCGATGACCAACTATGGCATTGCCATCGCTCATATGCACGGCATTCTCGATCGTGCACTTGCTCCGTTCCCTGATCTGCATCAGGCATGGAGCAGCACCGCAAACGGATAAAACATGGGGCGCGCTGAAAACAGCGCGCAAGAAAAGACGAGTAAGTTTCTCCGAATGGGGTTTGCTTACTCGCCTTTTTGCTTTAGATTAAGGTGTAAAACAACACCGGTGCAGTGTAAATGAGTGCAGGGACAAGAAGCCTTTTTCAGCCTTTTGTCCCTGTATTCTTTGCACTTTTTCCTGCTTACATTTTGAAAAATTGAAATGCTTGGCCTGCGTCGGGAATGCACCGCAGTTCACGCATGCCGGTTCTCCCAATCCGCAATGCGGTGCTGCAGCGGACCGGAACCGTGACCAAGATCCAGTTTGAAGTCAATGCAGGCGGTCAGATATCGCTTGGCTCGCTTGACGCTGCCGATGAGCGACACGCCCTGTGCCAGTCCGCATGCGATTGCACTGGATAGCGTGCAGCCGGTACCGTGTGTGTTCGGGTTGTCAATACGCGGCGCGGGAAGCCAGTGCATTTCTGTGCCGTCAAACAGCAGATCATCTGCGCAGTCTGCCAGATGACCGCCCTTGACCAGAACAGCGCCGCCGGTCTTGCCGACGATTTCGCGTGCCGCCTGCTCCATATCTTCACGGTTGGTGATGTTATGGCTGCAGACAGCGGCTGCCTCATGCAGATTAGGCGTTACCAAGGTACACAGCGGGAACAGCTCCTCCTGCAGAACCTTTGCCGCATCGTGATGCAGCAGCGCGGTACCGCTTGAGGACATCATCACCGGATCGAGTACGATATTTTGGGCGTGGTACGCCTTCAAGCGCTCCGCTACTGTGTGAATAATCTCTGCGTCATACAGCATGCCGACCTTGACGGCATCCGGGCAAATATCGTCAAACACACAGTCAATCTGTTTGCCAACCAGTTCAGCGGAAACCGGCTGCAGACCGAATACACCAGTGGTATTTTGTGCACACACGACAGTGATAACGGCCATGCCATACACGCCGAAGGCTTCAAAGGTTTTCAGGTCGGTCTGAATACCTGCGCCGCCGGTCGGGTCGGTGCCTGCAATGCTGAGAACGGTTTTCATGTTAGTTTTCCTCCAATCCTGTGCCGTCAAAGGCGGGAATAAAGCTCTCGCTGATGGATTCATCTTGCTGAAAAAAGCCGCCGAGTCCAAGCTCACCGAACAGCGTACAGGCATCTGCGTACTCCTCTGCGGTGATGGTGCGGTCAAGCTCGGGATAATCATGCATATCAAACGGCGTGTACTGCCGCATAAGACTGACAAGCACGCTGTCGCCCCATCGAGAGGCGATATCCCGAAGTACCTGCGCGGTGTCGCCGGCCAGTCCGGGCAGCATCAAATGCCGGATGACCGTGCCGCGCTTCAGCAGGCCATTTTTATCAAACTGCGGTGCACCTGTCTGGCGCACCATTTCATCAATAGCCGGAACGGCAAACTCACGGTAATCCTCCGCATGCGAGTACAGACCTGCGTAGTAGCTGCTGTAATACTTGTAATCCGGCAGATAGATGTCAATGTGACCATCGAGCAGCTGCAGCGTTTCCACTTGCTCATATCCGCTGGAATTGTATACAATAGGAAGCGAAAGTCCCTGTTTTCTGGCAATTTGCAGTGCTTCGATAATTTGCGGCACATAATGGGCGCCGGTAACAAGGTTGATGTTATGCGCACCTTTTTTCTCCAGAGAGAGAAAGGTTTTCGCCAGTGCATCTGCCGTAATGTTCTGTCCCTCGGCCTCTCTGCGGCTGATCTTGCGGTTTTGGCAGAACACACAGCCGAGCGAGCAATGAGAGAAAAACACCGTGCCCGAGCCATTTGTACCCGAAATCGGTGGCTCCTCCCACATATGCAGCGACGCGCGTGCGGCTTCGATTTCAACGCCTGCACCGCAGGCTCCGCGGTTCTTTGTACGGTCTGCGCCGCAGGCACGCGGACACAGCTGACAGTTCTTAAGCATATCGGTCAAAATAATCCCTCCGATACGGTATATTATATCGTATTTTTGTCTGGAAATAAAGTAGGGAAATGTGATATAATAAACACTACGGCTTTGGAACGTATAGAATTTTCGCGCGGATCAAAATCGTGTCTTTTATTAAACAGAAATACAAGTAGAAACATAGGAGATGCAATATGAAGGTTTCTCAACTTTTGAATCAGGACAAAGTAACCCTTTCTTTTGAGGTATTCCCGCCCAAGACCAACAGCAGCTATGAGTCTGTCGCACACGCAACGCAGGAAATTGCGGCATTGCGTCCGGACTTTATGAGCGTTACATACGGTGCAGGCGGCGGCACGAGCGAACACACTGTCAACATCGCGGCAGATCTCAAGAAGAAGTATGATGTTACCGTTCTGACCCATCTGACCTGTGTTTCGTCTACCCGTGAGCACGTTGCAGCGATGGTAAAAAAGTATAAGGATGCCGGTATCGAGAACATTCTTGCACTGCGCGGTGATATTCCGGAGGGCGGTGCTCCGCATTCTGACTACCACTATGCCGCTGAGCTGGTACGCGATATCAAGTCGCAGGGCGATTTCTGCGTCGGCGGCGCCTGCTACCCGGAGGGTCACGTTGAGGCAGCCAATAAAACCGAGGATATTCTGCACCTCAAGGAAAAAGTAGACGCAGGCTGTGAATTTCTGACTACGCAGATGTTCTTTGATAACAACATCATGTACAACTTCCTGTATCGCATTCGAGAAAAGGGTATTACGGTTCCGGTTGTTGCGGGCATTATGCCGGTGACGAATGTCAAGCAGATCAAGCGTATCACTTCCATGTCCGGCACCTACCTGCCCGAACGCTTCAAGGCCATCGTTGACCGTTTCGGCGACAATCCGGCGGCTATGAAGCAGGCAGGCGTTATCTACGCGACCGAGCAGATCATCGACCTGATTGCAAACGGCGTCAACCATATCCATGTTTACTCGATGAACAAGCCGGAAATTGCCGCAGGCATTCAGTCCAGCCTGTCGGAGATTCTCAAGTGATTGAACTGGACAGATCGGAAGCCATCCGCTACATGGGTTATCACGGCACGCAGCCGGATGAGGCTGTGCAGGCCAGCCTGACACGATGCGGTGAAGCACTGCAGCAGGCGGCGGAACCCAAGTCGATCTTCCGCGTGTTTCCGCTGCAGCATATTGACGCGCAAACGCTCGAGATCGCAGATGTACAAATTCACAGCAAAAATCTGGCACGTAATCTGCAGGGCTGCAGCGAGGTCTGTCTGATGGCAGCAACGCTCGGCATCGGACCGGATCGCCTGATTGCCCGCGCGTCTGCAGTCCGGATGAGCGACGCGGTGATCTATCAGGCGGCGGCAGCGGCCATGGTCGAGACCTATTGCGATGAGGTCAACGAATGCATCCGGCAGGAAGCCGCTCAGCGCGGCATGTACTGCCGCCCGCGGTTCAGTCCTGGCTACGGCGATTTTCCGATCGCACACCAGCGGGATTTCAGCCGCCTGCTGGATACGCCGCGCAAGATTGGCTTGACCGTGACCGAAAGCTGTCTTCTGGCACCTATCAAGTCGGTAACGGCGGTAATCGGTCTGTCTGAAACACCGCAGCCGTGTCACCGCAAGGGCTGTGAGGAATGCGGCAAGACGGATTGCGCTTACAGGAGATGAAAAGAATGAAACTGACCGAACGACTGGGAAAAGAATGGGTATTTTTCGATGGCGGCATGGGCACCATCCTGCAGGAGCACGGCTTAAAAGCCGGTGAACTGCCGGAAACATGGAATCTGTCCCATCCGGATGAGATTATTGCGCTGAACCGCAGCTACTTTGAAGCTGGCTGTGATGTGGTGAACACCAACACTTTCGGTGCAAATGCCCTTAAATATCCGGATAACCTGCAGGAAATCGTACAAGCTGCAGTTTCGCATGCAAAAACCGCGCGTCAGCAGGCAGGCCGAGAGGATGCCTATATCGCGCTTGACATCGGCCCGACCGGCAAGCTGCTCCAGCCGATGGGCGACCTGCCGTTTGAACGGGCGGTCGAGCTGTTCGGAGAAACCATTCGCATCGGTGCGGCGGCGGGCGCAGACCTCGTGCTCATCGAAACTATGAGCGACAGCTACGAGGCCAAGGCGGCTGTGCTGGCTGCCAAGGAAAACTGCGACCTGCCGGTGCTCGTAACGCTGATTTTCGATGAAAAAGGCAAGCTGCTGACAGGCGGCACGGTGGATTCCACGGTTTCCATGCTCGAGGGCTTGCGCGTAGACGCGCTCGGCGTTAACTGCGGTCTTGGTCCGAAGCAGATGCACCCGATCATCGAGCGTCTGACGCAGGTCAGCTCACTGCCGATCATCGTCAACCCGAATGCCGGTCTGCCGCGCAGCGAAAACGGCAAGACGGTATTCGATATCGCGCCTGCTGAGTTTTCCGACCTGATGGAAGAAATCGCAGGCATGGGCGTGCAGGCACTTGGCGGCTGCTGCGGCACTACGCCGGAGCATCTGCGGCTGACCATCGAAAAGTGCCGTAAGGTACCGTTCCGACCGCCGGTGGCCAAGCGCCGTACGGTGGTCTCCTCGTTCTCGCAGGCCGTGGAGATCGGTCCGAAGCCGGTTATCATTGGTGAGCGTATCAACCCGACCGGCAAGAGCAAATTCAAGGCAGCTCTGCGCGAGAATAACATCGAGTACATCCTCGGTGAAGGCATGGCGCAGGAGGACAGCGGCGCACATATTCTTGATGTCAACGTCGGTCTGCCCGAAATCGACGAACCCGTGATGATGGAGCGCGTTGTTACGCGCCTGCAGAGTGTTATCGCGCTGCCGCTGCAGATTGATACCTCGGATACCATCGCAATGGAGCGCGGCATGCGTCTGTACAACGGCAAGCCGATGATCAATTCGGTCAGCGGCAAGATGGAAAGCATGGAAGCCGTGTTCCCGCTTGTACGCAAGTACGGCGGTGTTGTTGTTGGTCTGGCACTGGATGAAAACGGCATTCCGTCCACGGCAGAGGGCCGCATCCGGATTGCAAAGAAGATTTACGATACAGCGGAGAAATACGGTATTCCGCATGAGGATATCGTGATTGACGGTCTGGCGATGACCATTTCGTCGGACAGCGGTTCGGCTCTCGTAACGCTTGAAACGCTGCGCCGCATTCGTGATGAGCTGCACGGTCACTCGATTCTCGGCGTATCGAACATTTCGTTCGGTCTGCCGCAGCGTGAGATTGTCAACTCGAACTTCTTCACAATGGCGATGCAGAGCGGTCTGTCCTGCGCGATCATCAACCCGAATAACGAGGCGATGATGAAATCGTATCGTTCCTATCTGGCGCTGGCCAACCTGGATGAGCAGTGCGCGGGCTACATTGCGGCCTACGGCAACCAGCCGGCAGCGGCTCCTGCGGCAGCAGGCGGCACGGCGATGCCGCTTGCGGAGAGCATTGAACGCGGCCTGCGTGAACGTGCGATCGACGCGGCAAAGGAAATGCTGCAGACGGTTCCGCCGCTCGAGGTTGTCAACAACGAGCTGATTCCGGCGCTTGACCGCGTCGGCAAGGGCTTCGAGAAGGGCACCGTGTTCCTGCCGCAGCTGCTCATGAGCGCAGAAGCAGCCAAGGCGGCTTTCGAGGTCGTAAAGGACGCGATGAAGGGCGAGAGCCAGCAGATCAAGGGCAAAATTATTCTTGCGACCGTCAAGGGAGATATTCACGATATCGGCAAGAATATTGTCAAGGTTCTGCTGGAAAACTACGCCTATCAGGTGCTCGACCTCGGCAAGGACGTTCCGCCCGAGGTGATCGTTGATACCGCTATCAAGGAAGATGTTCCAGTGGTCGGCCTGAGTGCGCTGATGACGACAACGGTTGTCAGCATGGAAGATACCATTAAACAGCTGCGTGAGAAAAAGCCGGGCACCAAGGTCGTTGTCGGCGGTGCCGTGCTCACACAGGAATACGCAGATTCCATCGGCGCGGACTGCTACGCGAAGGACGCTATGGCAACCGTGCATTATGCGGATTCCGTATTTGGCGTATAAGATAAGAAAAAGAGACTGTATCACCGATACAGTCTCTTTTTTACGAAATTAAGCGGCGTCTTCGAGTTCTTCAAGCGCCTCCTGCTTGGTGTCGGCAGAGAAAAGAAACGCGCCGGTTCCGTCATATACTTCAATGTGTCCGTTTACATATTCGAGAGTGCAGTTCATCTTGCGCATCCCCTTTCCTTTTGTTGTACATAGTATAACAAAAGGAAAGTACGTTAAACGGTACTTAGTCTATGAATTTGTGAATCTGCTTTTCAAACGCTTCGCAGACCTCCGGCGGGTTTACAATGCGCACATCGCCTTCCAGACTGAACACCCAGGAAAAAAACTGCGGACTGACGACAACATCCACATCCAGATAAAAATGTTCGTTATCCGCCGGAAACAGACGCAGACTGCTGCCGAAGCGGTCGAGCATGACACCGATAAAGCGGTTCAGGCATTTCAGCTTCACGGTTTTCTCCTCGCCGGAGAACATGCCGAACACCTTACGGGAGTAGGCTGCCGCGTCAAACCGATCATCGAACAGCTGTTTACCCTCACGAGGCAGGTCGGTCTGCACAAGTGAATCCATCTTATCTACGCGGTAGTGGCGGATTTCACCGGCATCGTGATCGAAGGCAATCAGATAGTAATTTTCATTGTCCCACGTCAGTGCCCACGGACTGACGCGGTAGCGCGCACCATCTCGGCGGTACTGCTTTTGAATGCGCGGACTGGCAGAGAAATTCAGCACCCAGTTGAAATAGTGAAACGTAATCTGGACATCGTTGGATATGGCCGCATGCAGCGCATCAATATTGTAGTAAATCTGCTCATTAAGCGTTTTCACACGTTCGGAAACATACACCTGACGCTGGAGCGTATGCGCTTCATGGTCACTGGTGAGGTGCTCGATTTTGCCGATGAGCTCGTTGGATTTTTTCTCGGTGATAAAGCGGGAGCACTGGATTGCATCCACGAGCAGCTTGAGCTCGGGCAGTTCAAATTCGCGTGACGCGACGTAATAGCCGCCGCCGGTACCTCTCTGACAAATTACATCCAGACCAAAATTCTGGAGTGCTTCGATGTCCGAATAAATACTTTTGCGCTCAGCGGTAATGCCGCAGCGCTCGAGCGCCGCACGCAGTTCATCTGTGGTAAGTTTATGGTTCTCATCCGTTCGCTGCAGCAGGATTTGGTATAAATACAGCAGCTTCAGCTTTTGATTCGGATTTTTAGACATGGTTAGCCTCCCGTTCAGAAAGCGCGTTTTGATACGCCGAAAGCGTGGTTCCATCAAAGCAGATCATGCTTACCTGCTCAATTTCTGCATGAGTTGAAAGATATTCCTCAATCGTACGGATAGCGATTTCAGCGGCACGATTCAGCGGAAAGCGATACACACCGGTGCTGATGGACGGAAACGCCACGGTTTTGCAATTTAATTCAGATGCAATGCGCAGGCAGTTTTGATAGCAGCCTGCCAGCAGTACCGCCTCACCCGCATGTCCACCGCGCCAGATCGGTCCCGGCGTATGAATGACATACCGACATGGCAGACGATATGCTCGTGTTGCTTTGGCTTCGCCAGTCCGACAGCCGCCGAGCGTGCGGCATTCCGCCAGCAGCTCCGGTCCTGCTGCACGATGAATGGCACCGTCCACACCGCCGCCGCCCAGCAGGGACGTGTTGGCAGCGTTTACGATCGCATCTGTCGTGCATTGGGTAATATCTCCGCGCTGAATAGAAATTCGGCTCATCAGCCATGCCCCTTCCATTAAGTTGTTGGCTTTATTATACGTTGTTTTTCCGAAAATTGCAAGTTTGACGCAAATTGCAGAATGCGTTATAATAAATACAGTATCACAGCAGGCGAGGAGAGCGCAGCAATGGACAAGCCGATGAACGAATACGCCGCAGACGCACCGCGCGTTTTGCGGGATTTTTTAACCTATATTTCCACAATACGCGGCAAATCCGCAAAAACCGCACACGAGTATTATCTTGATTTGCGGCTGTTTTTTCGCGTACTCAAGCACAACAAAGGCGCAGTCGATAAAAATCTTCCGCTTGATGAGATCGACATCAGCGACATTGATCTGGATTTTATCCGTGATATCACGCTGTCGGACACCTATGATTATCTGGAATACATGGCGCAGAGCCGCCCAACTCAGCAGAACAGCAACCACACCAATTACGGATTGAGTGTCAACTCGCGTGCACGCAAGGTCTCTGCGATACGCGCGTTTTTTCGGTATTTAACCGATAAACAGCATGTTTTAGAGGTCAATCCGGTCAGCGGACTGGAAGCGCCGACTGTCCGTAAATCTCTGCCGACTTATCTTACAACGGACGACAGCGTGCGGCTTCTGGAATCCGTCACCGGCCCGTATGCCGAGCGAGATTACTGCATCCTGACGTTTTTCCTTAACTGCGGCATGCGTGTTTCCGAACTGGTCGGACTGAATCTGACCGACTTCAAGGACGATACCGTGCGCGTGCTCGGTAAGGGCGGCAAGCAGAGGACGGTATTTCTCAATGATGCGTGTCTTGCCGCACTCGAGCAGTATCTGCCCAAACGCCTGGAGCCGAACGAGCAGGACGCGGACGCGCTGTTTGTCAGCAAAAAGCGCAACCGTATTAACGCACAGACAGTCAAGTGGCTGGTAAAGAAATATATCGGTCAGGCCGGTCTCGATCAGAAAAAATACTCTGCGCACAAGCTGCGTCACACAGCAGCAACGCTCATGTACCAGAACGGCGTGGATATCCGCACGCTGCAAAGCATTCTTGGTCACTCGAGTGTGGATACGACCATGATCTATACCCACATCGAGAATGAAAACATGCGTGAAGCTGCGGCAAGAAATCCGCTGGCGGAAATCCGGCCGAACGGTGAGCGTGTGCCTGTAAAACAGCCGAAAAACAGCGATAAGTAACAAAAGGGGCGCGCTGCAAAATAGTGCGTAAGAAAAGACGAGTAAGTTCCCTCGAAAGGGAGTGCTTACTCGTCTTTTTGCTTTATGATTAAGGTGTGAAACAAAATCAAACCACCCATTTCCGAAAACAGGCACAGGGACGAAATGCCTTATGCAGCCTTTCGTCCCTGCGCTCTTTGCGGACCTGTTCTGCAACAGCCCCTTTGTTTTTTATTACAGCTGCAGCTCTATCGCGGCATCGCAGTACGGACAGCGGTCACCGACCTTGCCGTGCAGCGGTACATACAGCTCGCTTCTTGTAATGCACTTGTGGTTGGAGCAGCGGATGCCAGGATCTGCACCGATTTCATGATGACCGGCACGCTCGAACGGCAGCTTGGACAGCGTCAGCAGCAGTGCCATACGGCCGAACATGCCGAATCGTGCCTGGCGGAAGTAGACCGCACGCGGATCATCATCCACGTCCTGTGCAATCTCATCAACACGCGGCAGCGGATGAAGCACCAGCATGTCCTTCTTGGCGCGCTTCATCTTCTCAGCAGTCAGCTGATAATTGCCTTCAAGGTTTGTGTACTCCTCTGCCGTGACAAAGCGCTCGCGCTGAATGCGGGTCATGTACAGCACATCCAACTCGGGAAGAACTTCATCAATGCTGTCTACCTCGCAGAACGGCATATTGTTGTCTTTCAGGAATTTTACCATATAGTCCGGCAGCTTGAGTGCATCAGGTGCAATCAGATAAAACTGTACATTATGATACCGCTGCAGAAAATGCAGCAGAGAATGCACGGTACGGCCGTACTTCAAATCACCGCACAGGCCAATCTTCATATCGTCAGCCGAGCCGCGCATACGCAGAATGGTAATCATATCGGCAAGCGTCTGGGTCGGGTGCAGATGACCGCCGTCGCCGGCATTGATGACCGGCACAGACGAGTACATTGAAGCTACCTTGGCTGCACCCTCTCGCGGGTTGCGCATGACGATCATATCCGCATAGCTGGATACCATGTTGATAGTATCCTTGAGCGTTTCGCCCTTAGACGCAGAAGTAGCGTTCGGATCGGAAAAACCGACAACACTGCCGCCCAGTCTCATCATCGCGGTGGAAAACGACAGGTTGGTACGGGTAGAAGGTTCATAAAACAGGCTGCCCAGCACCTTGCCGCGGCAGGCATCTACATAACCCTCCGGTCGGTCGATAATATTGCTGACCAGCTTGTACAGATCGGAAAATTCCTTTTCCGTTAAATCACATAAATCAATAATATGGCGCATGCAAACTCCATTCCTTTCTACGGTACAGTCGCCCTATTCGTTATTTGTCACTGTTAATGATAGCACAAATAAAGGCGAAAGAAAAGAGTTATTTGCATATTGCGTCGATTGGATCGAGAGCAGCCGCACGAACCGCCGGGAGCAGTCCGGCAGCGGCTCCGCTGAGTGTGGAAAGTATCAGCAATCCGGCAAACACACGGCCTTCCGGCAGGAGCAGTGCTGCTCCGAAGTGCAGGAGCGCACCTGCGGCTGCCAGACCGGCGGTTCCGCCGAACAGGCACAGCAGCACAGCCTGCAGGAGAAATGTCCGGCGAATATCATGCGGCTGTGCGCCGAGCGCCAGCAGAATGCCGATCTCCCCTGTTTTCTCGTGAGCGGCAGCCAGCATGCTTCCCATCACACCGATGAGCGCGACAAACAGTGTTACCGCACCGACGGCGGCAAACAGGCCGATTCCCATTTCGGCAAGCTGCTGTACGGTCTGCACCGCACCCGACATATTCTGTACATGCACGCCGCGCACCTGCTGTCGATCGGTCAGGTACTTTTCGATCTGAGAGCTGACCGAAGCAGTATCTGCCTGCGAAATGCACTGCACGAACACTTGATCCGTGCGTTCGGTTTGCGACGCGATACACACATACGGCACATAGACCAGATGCGGTGCAACCGCCGACAGCATTCCGCCGAATGCCCCCGTCTGTGCCCGCACAACACCGCATACCGTGAAATACCGGTCGGTGCCGTTTACCTTTAGCCGAATCTGCCGTCCGGTGATATTTGTCCGTCTGTACAGCGCCTGTGCCAGATCATCGCCGACCACGGCGACCGGCTCAGCGTTTGCACACTGCCATGCGTTCGGCAGTGTGCCTGCCAGCATCTCCATCTGCATGACTTCACCGAGCCGTTCGTCTGCACCGAGAAGTACCGCGTGCTCAGTTGTGTGTCCGACGCGCACGGTGCCGCTCTGCGCCTTGATCGGCATCAGCGTGCGAATGCCGTCCACATCCTGCTCTATCTCATCCGCCAGTGCTGCCGAGAGTATCGTTCCCGCGTGTCCGCTTTCCGTGTACACCGATAAACCGCTGACGCCGAGTGTCTGCAAACCGACGTCCACCTGTTTTCGCCCATACAGACCAATGGAAAGGATAAGCAGCAGTGCACCGCTTCCAACCGCAACAGAAAGCGCGCAAAGTGCCGTCCGCAGCGGACTTTCCCGCAGATTATGTGCCGCAAGTGACAGAATATCCCGCAGTCTCATGTCTGTACCTCCACCGGATCACCGTCAGTCAATTCATCGGGCGGCGACAGAATGACCGATACACCTGTTGGCAAGCCGTCTATAATTTCAACCGTATCCTCGAGCAGATAGCCGGTCTGTACCGCGCACTGCACGGCATGGCCGTCCTGCACGCAGAATACAAACTCTTGTTCTCCGCGCTGGCAAATTGCTTCATATGGTACAACCGCAGCATCGTCTCGATGGTCTGTGAGCACCTTAACGGTCGCGGAATAACCGGGGCGCAGATTTTCGGTTGAGCCGTTCAAATCGAGCAGCACCTCAACGGTTGCTTCGGCATCTTCGTTTGTCAGACTAAAGGTTTTCACAGCCGCAGGAGCAATTGCGGTTAATTCGGCGTGAAAGGTGCCGTCCACTGCCGAAAATGTGATGTTAGCGCGCTGCCCGACAGCAAGCTCTCCTACATATAGCTCGGGAGACTGCGCACGCACGCGCAGCTTATCCGGATTCGCAATTTGTATGCACGGCATATCGGCCGATACACTCTCGCCCGCCTGCGGAACGGTCAGCACAGTACCGTCCATCGGCGCATACAGCGCGTGAGCGTCCTCGGCGGTGACAGTGTTCACCGTGCCGGAAATTGCAAACACGCTCTGTGCGGTCTGCCAGTAATCCGCAGCTGTTTGCGATCTGCCGATATCAGTCAGCGTGCACAGAATATCACCCTTCTGCACGGTGTCGCCTGCCTCGGCATACACTGCACTTACTACACCATTTTTCGCCGGACAAACCGCTGTGCTCTCTGCGGACTCGACCGTACCGAAAATCGTCACACTATTGTAGATATCCTGCGTTTCGGCGGCCGCTGTGCGTACCAAAACCGCCTCCGGTGGACGGTGCTTCCACGACCAGAACAGCATTGCCGTCAGCACACCTGCCGTCGTAAGCAGCACCGCGCGGATCTTTTTCTCCAAATGCAAAACCTCCCCTGACGCAAACTGAGTTTAGTCTGCGGAGAGGAGGTGTAAATTATGCTCACAATACGGCACGAATCGCGTCACCGACGGTTTTCGCACGCACGATATTCATTTTCTGCAGCAGGTCCTCGTCCACATCCTGCATGGGCATGATGCAGGTGTGGAAACCAAGACGATATGCTTCATTGATACGCTGTCCCGGATTGGATACCGCGCGCAGCTCGCCGGTCAGACCGACCTCGCCGAAGCTCATGACGCCTTCCGGCAGCGGCTTGTCCCGAAAGCTGGATGCGATTGCCAGCACCATCGGCAAATCCACAGCAGGCTCGTCCAGCCGCATGCCGCCGACGACGTTGACGTACACATCGCTCGATGAGAGAAACAGCCCGCAGCGTTTTTCCAGAATGGCGAGCAGCAGCACCATGCGGTTGTAGTCCACGCCGGCAGCGGTGCGGCGGGGCACACCAAACTGCGTTTTCGCAGCAAGCGCCTGCACCTCGGCGAGCAGAGGACGGCTGCCCTCCATCACACAGGCAATGCAGTTACCTGACGCACCCTGCGGATGACCGGCCAGCATAGCCGCAGACGGATTCTGCACCTCGAGCAGACCGTGATCGCTCATCTCAAACACGCCGATTTCATTGGTCGAGCCGTAACGGTTTTTCGCCGCACGCAGACAGCGGAACGGACCGGCGGATTCCCCCTCGAAATACAGCACGCAGTCTACCATATGCTCGAGGATTTTGGGACCTGCCAGCGTACCCTCTTTGTTGACATGACCAACAATAAAAATCGTCACGTTGCGATTCTTCGCGTACTGCATCAGGCTCATCGCGCATTCCTTGATCTGCGTTGTACCGCCGGGAGCGGCAGTTAAATCACGCTTGTAGACCGTCTGGATAGAGTCCACGATCAGAATATCCGGCTCGAGCAGCTCGGTTTCGTTGATGATCTGCTCCATGTCGGTCTCTGCAAGGATGTACAGCTCGGGTGAAGAAATGTGCAGGCGTGCCGCACGAATTTTGATCTGCTTGAGCGATTCCTCGCCCGAAACATAGAGCACGCGTGCGTTTTTGCACATTTCCTGACACATCTGCAGCAGAAGCGTCGATTTGCCGATGCCCGGCTCACCGCCGACCAGCACAAACGAGCCGTGTACAGCGCCGCCGCCGAGAACGCGGTCAAGTTCACCGATGCCCGAATGGAACCGGCTCTCGTCTCCGGTATCAATATCCTTGAGCAGCGTCGGCCGCGATTCGCCGCGCTGAAATGTATTTGTGCCGCGTGCCGCCGAAACCGGCTTCTCCTTGAATTCGCTCATGGTGTTCCATGCGCCGCAGGACGGACATTTGCCGTACCATTTCGGACTTTCATATCCGCAGTCACCGCACAGAAAAACTGTCTTTTGCTTCATATTTCCTCCGTTACATTCCGCTCTGGCTGCGTAAATATCCGCAGATCACGGCGGCAGCAAGTTGTTTGTGATAGGCTTCGTCCCGCAGCCGCGCTTCTTCGGCCGGATTGGACAGAAAGCCGCATTCGATGATAACCGCCGGGCAGTCCAGCTTTTTCATCAGATAGATGGCGCTGTCTGCCTGTTTAGCCTTGCGATGATTCAATGGGTCGCAGCCGTCGATCAGGCACTGCTGTATCTGCTCGGCCAGCGGCTTGCTCTGCACATTCCCTGCCGAGTAGAACACCTGTGCGCCATGGTACTGTGCGTCACTGAATTTATTCAGGTGAATGCTCAAAAACACCGGTGACGGAATGCTGTTTACCAGCTTTTCTCTCGCCTTGATATCCGCGATTTTGTTCTCTCGCACCGTGCGGGAAGGGTCGTAATCAAGTGCATTTTCATCCGGCCGCGTCATAGCAGTCGGCACACCGAAGAAATTCGCCAGCACTTGCACCCGTTTTGCAATGCTCAAATTGATATCCTGCTCGGCGGTTCCATCCGCGCCGACCGCACCGCCGTCGAAGCCGCCGTGTCCGGCATCAATGACGAGCGTAACTTCGGTGTTCCCTGCCGTCTGCATTGCACGGGTTTTCTGCTCCATGCCAAAGCACAGCACCAGCGCGAGTGCCGCCGCGGCGCAAACGCCGCATTTCAGCCGTCTCTCCATCTCCGCACCTCCGTATCACACAAATATGCGAAAAAGGCGGAACTTATGCGTTTACTTGGGCGCGTTCAGCACAGCATCTGCACCGGTTTTATCCAGTGTGCTGATGATAACAGGCTCTGCCGTCATGCCGTCCAGCGTGAAGGCTGCGGAAACACTCTGCCTGCGAATCGTACCGCCGCTGACCGACTGTGTTACCGTGGTCGGCTGCAGCCGGACGGCTTCGTCTAAATCACCCAGTGCACTTTCGACCGACCAGAGCAGTTCGGTGTACGCATTCGGCGTATCGGCACAGGTAATGGTCCAGCTGCCTGCACGCTGGCTCAGCGAATCGACACATACCAGCGGTACGCGGCCATACATCGCGGCAAGGCCCTCCTGCTCAGCGGCAGTCACCAGCTCTGCCGACCATGAGCCGTTCAATTTGTGATACAGCGCACCGTCCGACAGATAACTCTGCGTCAGCAGCTGCTTATCCGATGTATTCGGCGCGGAAAGCGTCATTTTGCGGTCGGTGAGCAGTTCGTTCTTCTCACGGTCGAACACGGTGGTCTCGCTCGTCTGCACCTGCATGACCGTCCTGCCGTCATGGGTCACAGCCGCCGGAGACGCAAATTCGCTGTTGACCGAGTAATGCAGCAGAGCATCCATACCGGCGGTTGTCTCGCGGTACTGCGCGTAGGTCGAAAACAGATTCTGATACGATTTCGCGTTCGCTTCGGTTATCGCGTTTTCGCTGACAAGCTGATCGAGCAGCGTGCCTTCACTGTTCTTCGGTGAAACAGACAGCGCCGTGTAGCTTGCCGCTGCAGCATCGTCGCGCAGGAAATTCTGCACGTTGATGATACCGGTGTCGTAAATACCCTGCTCACGAGCAGTCTCTATCGCGTTCGCATAGCTGAAATCCGCCGTATCCGAGTAGCCGAGCGCACGCAGCAGGAACACCGCGTACATCTGCGCGGTGCACTTGCCGGTCGGATTGAAGGTCGTCCGGTTCGTGCCATTCGCCAGACCGTTGCTGTACAGATACTGCACATACGGCTTTTCCCATCCCTTGAGATCGGTAAACGGCGCGGTATAGGTCAGCGTCTTGGCTTCAGCCTCCTTGCCGAGCAGACGCACCAGCATGACAGACGCTTCCGCCCTGGTCGGCGTGCGGTCGAGGTCATAGCCGTTCTGCGTGCCCTGAAACAGCCCCATTTCGTGCAGTGAATCTGCACAATTCGTATAATTTGCCGCAAAGGCCGAAGCGGTCAGCATGGCAGCGGCAGCCGCGCCGACGCAGACAGCGCGTAACCATTTATTCATAGTCCTATCCTCCTGAACTGATATTGCCTATAAAAATACAGTATAAGTATAGCACAAAGCCATGTGTTTTCCAACAACAAAACGGATATACTACTCGCAGAAGGAGTGTATCCAATATGACGAATATTCAAAAATGCGGCGTGATCGGCGTGGGCTTTGTCGGCGCGACCTGCGCATACACATTGGCGGTTTCCGGACTGTTCTCCGATCTGGTACTCGTGGATATGAACCGCGACAAGGCTATCGGTGAAGCTGCGGACATCAATCATGGTGTGGCGTTCAGCAAGCCGTGCCGCGTCATGGCCGGAGACTATGCTGACCTCGCCGAATGCGGTCTTATCATCATTGCGGCAGGCGCAAACCAGAAGCCCGACGAAAGCCGTTTGGAGCTGCTCGGACGAAATAAAGGCATTCTGTCCTCCATCATAGCACGGCTTACGGCAGTCAATCGTGAGGCGATTCTGCTGGTTGTGTCCAATCCGGTCGATGTGCTGACCTGTCTGGCGCAGCAGCTGAGCGGCTTCCCTGCCGGACGTGTACTCGGTTCCGGTACCGTGCTGGATACCGCGCGGCTCAAGTATCTGCTCGGACAGCGGCTTGGCGTGGACAGCCGCAACGTGCATGCGTTCATCATTGGCGAGCACGGCGACAGCGAGCTGGCGGTATGGTCGAGCGCTAATATCTCCGGTGCCGATCTGGACGATTACTGCCGCATTGCCGGCATCACCAAGCCTGCAGATGAGCTTTCCCGCATTTACGAGCATGTGCGCGATGCAGCGTATCAGATTATCGACAGCAAAGGCGCAACCTATTACGGTATTGGCATGGCGGTGCGGCGCATCGCGGAGGCCATTGTACGCAATGAACATTCCGTGCTGCCGGTCACTTCGATGATTTACGGACACTACGGCGTGGACGGTATTTGTCTGGGTGTGCCGACTATCGTCGGACGAAACGGCGCGGAAGCTGTGCTGGATATTCCGCTCTCCGAGGAAGAACTGGCACAGCTGCAGCGTTCTGCGAACACAATGCGCGAGATGATCGACAAGCTGGACGGATAACACAAAAGGGACAGAGCCAATGCTCTGTCCCCTGTTCTATATGCGTATTTTTAGAAGTCGAGGTTTACCATAACGTCGGAAACATCCGGCTTCTCTGCGATCAGGCCCTGATCGTACATCCAGTCAATATTTTCCTGCCAGCACTGCTCGGTCTGAGAGAGGAACTTGGCGTCCTCGGTCTCCATGAGCGGCAGCAGCGTCTCACAGGACTTCTTCTCTACATCCGGGTCGAGTGCAAAGTTTGCCTCATCCTGATTGTCGAGCAGAACCTGCAGAACATCGTCGGTGTTGCTCTTGAAGTCCTCAAAGCCCTTGCTGCAAGCGCGCAGGAAGCCCTTCAGCGTATCGGAATTGTTCGCAATCATATCATCGCTTGCGAGGAAAATACCTTCGTAATACTTCGGCACACCGTAATCATCCGGGAAGAAGTAATTGACCTCGAAGCCTTCCTTCTCCATCTGCGGTACCTCGTGGTTGACCAGACAGCCGATGGTTGCATCGACGTTGCCGGTGGTCATCGAGCTCATCAGGTCGAAGCCAACGTCAACCATGTTCACGCTGTTCGGATCGGCGCCGTTGGACTGCATAATGCTGCGGACCAGTGCCTCGGAAAGCTCGGTGCCCGCGTAGCCGATAGTCTTGCCCTCGAGATCCTGCGGCTTGGTGATGTTCTTGTCCTTGAGCGACAGGATGATGTTCAGCGGACCCTGAACCACTGCACCGATGGACTTGATCGGCACATTCTGCTCTGCACGAGCCTGAATGACATCCTGCTGATAATACAGACCAATGTCTGCCTTGCCGGCGGCAACCATGCTCATAGCATCGTTTACGCCTGCCGGGGACTGGATATCCACATCCAGACCTTCCTCGGCGAAGTAACCCTTCTCCTGCGCTTCGTACAGAAATGCATGCAGGGCATTCGG
Organism: Butyricicoccus sp. AF35-5AC; assembly: GCF_003477715.1. Classification (NCBI taxonomy): domain Bacteria; kingdom Bacillati; phylum Bacillota; class Clostridia; order Eubacteriales; family Butyricicoccaceae; genus Butyricicoccus; species Butyricicoccus sp. AF35-5AC. Next base: position 48,588 of record NZ_QUDX01000005.1, on the reverse strand, counting down.
ATACCAGTCGAGCACAACGGTCAGGTGCTGCAGATCATCGCTGCCGCTGTTTGCCGCATCAGACTGTGCGGCGTTCTGTGCGCCGCAGCCGGTCAGCAGCATGGTGCCTGCTGCCAGAAGTGCAAGAATACGCTTTTTCATATATGTTTTTCTCCTTATGTTAGAACAAAAATTTCGTTTTTTCTTAAAATTGTGTTATCAAGTTTATAAGCTGCTGCGCCAGGTGATAATTTTCTTTTCCAACCAGCTTACAACGCCTACTGCGATCATCGCAACCACGCTCAGCAGTACGATCGGTGCAAACACGCCAGCGCCGTCCAGCTGCGTCATCATGCGGCGGCTGAAATAGCCGAGACCGGCCTGTGCGCCCAGCCACTCGCCGATCGCAGCTCCGATGATCGACATCGGGATCGCCATTTTGAGCGCCGAGAAAAAGTACGGCAGCGCTGCCGGAATCTTCAGCTTGAGGAAAATTTCCTTCTTGCCTGCACCGAAGGTCTTGAGCATATCGACCATATCGGTCTTCGCCGAGCGGAAGCCGTCAAACACGGTCATCGCGATCGGGAAGAACGTGATGAGCACGGTGACGAGCACCTTGCTCCAGATCGTGTAGCCGAACCAGAGCACAAACAGCGGCGCAAGTGCGGTTGTCGGAATGGTCTGTGAAGCGACGATGAGCGGGTACAGCATTTTCTCCGCCGACGGACTCGCGTCCATTACGATGGCGAGCAGCAGACCGAGCGCGATCGAAATCGCAAGGCCGACTCCGGTACACAGCATGGTGGCCGGCAGATGTGCGGTGAACAGCGGTTTGCGCAGCTCCCACAGGCGCACAAGCACCTGTGTCGGCGACGGCAGAATGTAGGCCGCATTCATGCCCATGGCTATGCACTGCCAGACGATGAGCAACGCGAACATAAAGATCAGTGCGGGCAGATTTGCATTCTTTTTCATGCCTGCACCTCTTTTCTGAGCAGAGAAATCAGATTTTCTCTCAACTCAAGCATCTTCGGGTCGGTCAGGCACGCACGCGTGCGCGGATACGGTGCAGGCACCTCAAACGAGTGCAGCTTGCGGATTGGTGTATCCTCCACGACCAGAACACGGCCAGACAGGAAAATAGCCTCCTCTACATCGTGAGTGATGAACAGGACGGTCTTGCTGTCCTGCTCCCACTGATCGAGCAGCCACTCCTGCATCGTGATGCGCGTGAGAAAGTCGAGCGCGGAAAAAGGTTCATCGAGCAGCAGCAGTTCCGAGCCGGTCAGCAGCGTACGCGCGAATGCCGCACGCTGACGCATGCCGCCGGAAAGCTCCTCCGGGCGCTTGTCGCCCCAGCCAGCCAGACCAACGTGCTCAAGCGTTTCCGCCACACGCTTGTCCATCTCCGCGCGGGAAATGCCGCCGCGAATCTCCATCGGCAGACGCAGGTTTTCGTTCACCGTGCGCCACGGAAACAGCAGGTCGCGCTGCGGCATGTAGCCGCAGTAGCCGCGCCGTCCGTCGATGCTCTTGCCGTCCACCAGAATTTCACCGCTCCTGCGCGGCAGAAGCTGGTTGGTCAGGCGAAAAATCGTGGATTTGCCGCAGCCGGACGGCCCGATGACCGACACAAATTCTCCCTTCTCAAGATGGAAGGACAGACCGTCAATGATGTTAAAATCCTCACTGTCGTACTGAAAAACGACGCTCTGAAACTCCAGCATGGCTTATATCGCCTCGTTCCAGGCCATGTCCCAGAACATGCTCTCGTAGCGCGAGCACGCGACGAAAATATCGGTCAGACGCGCAAGCTGCGACTCGGTATAGCCCTCACTCAGACGCTCCATATAAGCGACCAGCTTGCGGTTTTCTGCCGCATAGTCCTCGGATGCGTAGCCCTGTACCCACTCACCGTAGAACTCATGCTGATCGGCGTTCGGGTAGTTGGCGACGATCCACTTGGCGATGTATTCATAGCTGAGTGCACACGAAAGCACAGCCGCCATGATCTCCGCCGGACCTTCCTCGGCCGCAACAGCGCGCATGTATGAGGTGTAAGACTCGTTATTCAGCGATGGCTTGACGCGCTCTGCATCCTCCTCGGTGATGCCGAGACGGCCCATGTAGCCGCGGTGAATGTTCATCTCGCCGCCGAGAATATTCGCCACCGAGGTTGCGAACACGCGCATGATCTCGGGATCACGGGACTTGACAACGCCCTGCGCGAATACCTTTGCGTAATCAAACAGATAAACATAATCCTGCAGAAGATAAAAACGAAATTTTTGAATGTCGAGGCTGCCGTCGGCAATACCGTGGACAAACGGATGGTTCAGATAGCCTTCCCAGATGTCCTGCGTTGCGGCAAGCAGTCTTTCGGTGGTTTTGTTGTTCAAGGTGGTACCCCCAATGAAAGTATGTTGATGATTTTCCTAAGACTGACGGCAAAATTCTGCCGGCAGCACTTTTCCTGCTTACAGAATCTGCAAACAGAGGTTCGGCGTCAGCTCGTCCGCGTTCAGCAGACTTACCGCGTCGATCAGGCGCGTACGAAAGGAAGCGGTGCCCTCCATCTCTTTACGCACACGCGCCTCGGCTGTTTCTCCGCAATGCTTCATCACCTCCGATGCCGTGACTGCGGCTTCTAACAATGTATCTGGATTCGCACCGCAGTATACGCCGGTCAGCGAAGTGAGCATACAGCCCGCGCCGGTGATCCGCCGCAGATACGCACTGCCACCGCGCACCACTGCGGTACGGGTTCCATCGGTAATTACATCCATCGCGCCGGTGAGCATGACAACAGCTCCGGTCCGGCGGCTGAACGACCGCAGCCACGCTGCGGATTCCTGTAAATTGTCCTCGGTCACGCTGTCGAGCGCACTGGCTTCCACGCCGGTTTCCTGCTCGGCTCCTGCGGCGAGCGCCCGCACTTCGGATGCATTGCCGCGAATGACCGAAACAAGATTTTCACTTAACAGACGGGAACACATTTCACGCCGGAGCGTGCTGGCACCGGCGGCTACCGGATCGAGTACGACCGGATTGCCGTTTCGCCTGGCAATCTTGGCTGCACGCAGCATGGCCTCCTGCGCGCGGACAGCACCCATGTTGAGTACAAGCGCCTGCGCGTGCGAGGTAATCTCCTCGACCTCGCGCTCATCCTGCGCCATAATGGCCGTGCCGCCTGCCGCAAGGATGATATTCGCGCAATCGTTGATGGTAACATTATTGGTGATGGAATGCACCATCGGTGTGCGGTTCTGTGTATTTTCGAGAACGGTTTTAATGGTTTCGATCAATGCTTAGCACCTTCCAGTGTGCTGAGAACATGCGTGCGCTTGAGGGCACTCAGCACCAGAACAGAAATTGCGGCACCTACCGCAGTGGACACGAGGAAGGACGGCACAAAGGTGAACAGAGCTGCCTTGGTATTGCCCATCACGAATGCGGCAATCGGGTAGGAAGCCAGACCGCCGAGAATGCCGGTGCCGAATACCTCACCGATGTAAGCGACCGGCAGCTTCGGGCAGGCCTTGTAGGCCAGACCACACAGCAGCGCACCGATCATCGAACCCGGGAACGCCAGCAGACTTCCCAAGCCGAGCACATTGCGAATCAGTGCTGCTGCAAAGCCCATGCCAAGTGCGTACCACGGTCCAAGCAGAACAGCGCCGAGCACATTCACCATATGCTGCACCGGCGAGCACTTCGCGCCGAGCACCGGAATGGAAAACAGGCTGCCAACGACTGCTACCGCGACCAGAACACCTGCGATTGTCAGTTTACGGATAGAACTTTTCTTCATTTTCTCTTACTCCTCCGAAAAAATACGGCAAAAATGGCCCAGCGGACCGCAGCCATGTCCCAGACCGGGCGCATGGCGGATGGCATCGGTGACATACTCCTTAGCCAGCTTCACCGCCTCGGGTACACTGTGGCCGAGCGCCAGATTGGATGCGATCGCAGAGGACAGCGTGCAGCCCGTGCCATGCGTGCTGGTGGTGTCGATCTGCTCAATCTCAATGCGGTGACAGGTCTCGCCGTCAAACAGTACATCCACCGCGCCCGCGATGTTCTTGCCGCCCTTGACTAGCACGTTTCTGCAGCCCTTGGCATAGATGCGGCGTGCCGCCTCCTCCATGTCCTCCGGCGTGCGGATTTCCATATCTGCCAGATACTGCGCCTCCGGTACGTTCGGTGTCAGCACCTCGGCAAACGGCAGCACGGTCTCAATAAGTGCGCCGACAGACGCCGGATCCATCAGCGGATCACCGTTTTTAGCGAACATCACCGGATCAATCACAATGTGCGCCGGCTTGTACTGTGCCAGCTTGCCGGCTACCGCCTTCATGCACTCCGGCGAGGACAGCATGCCGATTTTAACCGCATCCGGCACGATGTCTTCAAACACCGCGTCAATCTGCTCCTCGATCATCCGGGGACTGATGTCCTGAATGTCGATCACGCGTGCGGTGTTTTCCGCTACGACTGATACGATAACGCTCATGCCGAACACGCCGTGTGCCGCCATGGTTTTCAGATCGGCCTGTACACCTGCACCGCCGGAGCAGTCCGAACCGGCAATAGTAAGCACTGTTTTCATTCCTGTTCCCTCCAATTTTATCATCGCTGCCGGGAAAATAAAAAAACGCCTCGTTTTCACCCTGCGGCAAAACCGAAGCACTCAATCCCAGCAATGCGACAGCTTCCCTACAATGGCATTAACCAACAGGTTCAAAAGGTTGGGTTTCTCGCCCTCTCAGCCGCTCATCACAGCACCCTTGCTTGTCTTTTACATAATATCAGTATAAGCCGTGTAAAATGCATTTGTCAAGTATAGAATCTTGCTGTATCTGATACGCCGTTAAAAAATAAACAAATTTTTATTTATCAATACTGCCTGATTTGCAGGTGTTGCCAAAATTGCATTTTTCGTCTCCTGTCCGGTTGACAAACGGCAAAAAGAGGTCTATCATACGAATCGTTCAGTAGCCAAATGCTTTGAACAGGACATGACGTATCCGTATCACCGCTCACAGAAAGCCGTCGGTCGTGCAAGACGGCAGCAAGGCACGGGTTCGCTATCCCCTGCGAGCAGCTTCGATCAAAGGCAATGCCGAGTAGTCGAGGCCGGATATCCACCGTTAACAGGAAAAGCCCTCCGGAAGAATGCGGTACCGGGCGGCAATGAGAGGTCGGCAGCGTACTGTCGGCAAGCAAAGTGGTAACGCGGAAGTAAATACAGCAATAGCAATGTATATGCCTTCGTCTTTGCAGGATCATCTTCGTGATCCTCCTGCATGGACGAAGGCTTTTTTGCGTCTTTGGCTGCGGAATCGCAAATCATTTCAAGAAAGAGACGAAAAAACATGAACACACTTGTAATCGTGCTGATCGCGGCTGTTGTTCTGTTCGGCGCGTACGTTTTCTACGGACGCTGGCTGGCGAACAAATGGGGTATCGACCCGAAAGCCAAGACGCCTGCCGTTGAATTTAATGACGGCAAGGACTTTGTGCCGACCAACGGCTGGACGGTATTCAGTCACCAGTTCTCCTCCATCGCGGGTGCAGGCCCTGTAACCGGCGCAATTCAGGCTGCGGCGTTCGGCTGGCTGCCGGTACTGCTGTGGGTGCTGATCGGCGGCGTATTCTTCGGCGCGGTAGCCGACTTCGGCGCGCTGTACGCTTCGGTTAAGAACAAGGGCAAGTCGATGGGTATGCTGATTGAGAAGTACATCGGCAAAACCGGCCGCAAGCTGTTCCTGATTTTCTCGTGGATTTTCTGCTGCATCGTTGTTGCGGCATTCGCAGATATGGTTGCGGGCACATTCAACGCCTACACTGTCACTGACGCAGGCGTTACCGAGCTGGCTGCTGCCGCAACCACCAACGGTGCGGCAGGCATGATCTCCATCATGTTTATGGTATTCGCGGTTGTGCTCGGCCTTATCCAGAAAAAGTTTAACCTGACCGGCTGGAAAGAAGCAGTTGTCGGCATTGTGTGCATCGTTGCCTCCTTTGCAATCGGCATGAACTGCCCGCTTATCTTCGGTAAGGCAGCATGGAGCTATATCACCTTCGTTTATATCTTCTTCGCCGCTGTCCTTCCGATGTGGCTGCTCAAGCAGCCGCGCGACTACATGACCACCTTCATGTTCATCTGCATGATCGCAGGCGCAGTTGTCGGTCTGGTTGTTGCACATCCGACTATGAACCTGCCGGTATTCACCGGTTTTACCAATGAGAAGCTTGGCACGATGTTCCCGATCCTGTTTGTAACCGTTGCATGCGGTGCGGTTTCCGGTTTCCACAGCCTGGTTTCCTCGGGTACGTCCTCCAAGACCATTGCGAACGAAAAGGACATGCCCAAGGTTGGCTACGGCGCGATGGTGTTGGAAAGCCTGCTGGCTGTTTTGGCACTGTGCGTTGCTGGTGCTGCTGCAGCAGCTGACGGTACGCCGGCAGCGGGCACGCCGTTTCAGGTATTCAGCAGCGGTGTCGCAGGCTTCTTCGAGATGTTCGGCGTTCCGGTTTATGTTGCCACTGCATTTATGACCATGTGCGTTTCTGCACTGGCGCTGACCAGTCTGGACGCGGTTGCGCGTATCGGCCGCATGAGTTTTCAGGAGCTGTTCTCCATCGATGACATGGAGCATGCCGAGGGCTGGCGCAAGCTGTTCTGCAACGTATATTTCTCCACGATTATCACGCTGGCATTTGGCTTTCTGCTTACCAAGATCGGCTACGCCAATATCTGGCCGCTGTTCGGTTCTGCCAACCAGCTGCTGAGCGCTCTGGTGCTTATCACGCTCTGCGTATTCCTCAAGGTTACCGGCCGCAGCAACAAGATGATCTTCCCGCCGCTGGTCATCATGCTGTGTGTTACCTTCACCGCGCTGGTGCAGCGTTTCCTTGCTATGGTAAAGGCGATCTCTGCTGCCGCCTCAACGGCTATTCCGGCCGGTGAGACCACTTGGGGAGCGGTATTCATCGCAAACGGTCTGCAGCTTATCCTTGCGGTACTGCTGATCGTACTCGGTCTGACGATCGTTATCCACTCGTTCAAGAGCTATGCCAAGAGCGAGAGAAACAGTGAGAACGCGTAAAGCCGATTCTCCATATAACAAAAACGGCTTCGAAAAACCGAAGCCGCGAGACTATCGAAAAACCCGGTTGCAGCCTAATCGCAACCGGGTTTCTTGATAGGAAAAATTCACGGAGTAATTACGGATTACTCATTCCTGATTATTCTTAAGGCAACACCGCACAATTAAAGCTGCTCGCGGATCAGTGCACCCATCTCGGAGGTGGACAGTACCTTCTCGCCCTTTGCGGCGATGTCCGCGGTGCGGTGGCCTGCGTTGAGGACATTCTCAACAGCGCTTTCGATGGCGTCTGCCTCGTCCTTCAGACCGAAGGAGTAGCGCAGCATCATCGCGCACGACAGGATGGTCGCGATCGGGTTTGCGATGCCCTTGCCCGCGATGTCCGGCGCGGAGCCGTGGATAGGCTCATACATACCCTTGCCGCTCTCATTCATCGAGGCGGATGGCAGCATACCAATGGAGCCGGTGATCATAGAAGCCTCGTCAGACAGAATATCACCGAACAGGTTGCCGGTTACGATAACATCGAACTGACCCGGATTGCGGACAAGCTGCATCGCGCAGTTGTCAACATACATATCGGTGTACTCGACCTCCGGGTACTCGTCCTTGATGCGGTGCATGGTTTCGCGCCATACGCGGCTGGTTTCGAGCACGTTTGCCTTGTCTACCGAGCAGACCTTCTTATTGCGCTTCATCGCCATCTCAAAAGCACGGCGGCCGATGCGCTCTACCTCATAAACCGAGTAGTTCATGTCGTCTGCACCGGTCTCGCCCCAGCCCTTGTCGCTCTCGCGGCGGTAGTGCTTGCCGAAGTAAACATCGCCGGTCAGCTCACGGCAAACGAGAATGTCGAAGCCGTCACCAATAATCTCAGGCTTGATCGGGCACGCATCCGCAAGTGCCTTGTGCATCTGCGCCGGGCGCAGGTTGACGAACAGACCCAGTGCGGCGCGCAGACCGAGCAGTGCCTTCTCCGGACGCTTTGCACTCGGCACATCGTCCCACTTCGGACCGCCGACTGCACCGAGCAGAACGGAATCCGCGTTCTTGCAGATCTCGATGGTCTCATCGGTCAGCGGGATGCCGTTCTTGTCGATCGAGCAGCCGCCTGCGAGGACCTCCTGAAAACCAAACTTGTGGCCGAACTTCTCGCCGACCTTATCGAGCACGAGCATAGCCTCGGATACGATCTCCGGGCCGATGCCGTCACCCTTGACAACAGCAATATTGTATTCCATGGGATTATGCCTCTCTCTCCTTGAGCGACTTGAGCAGGCCGCCTGCCTTGATGATGTTCTGGATAAACGGCGGGAATGCAGCTGCCTGCCAGCTCTCGCCCTTGGTAACGTCGGTGATCACGCCGGTGTCGAAGTTGACCTCTACCTCGTCGCCTGCGTCGATGCCGTTGGCCGCTGCCTCGCACTCGAGGATCGGCAGACCGATATTGATGGCGTTGCGGTAGAAGATACGCGCGAACGAGGACGCGATAACGCAGGAAACGCCGTTCTCGCGGAGAACGAGCGGTGCGTGCTCACGGGAGGAGCCGCAGCCGAAGTTGCGGGTTGCGACAACGATGTCGCCCGGGTGCATATTCTTTACGAAATCCGCGTCGATGTCCTCCATTGCGTGGGTGGACAGCTCCTTCGGGTCTGCGATATTCAGATAACGTGCGGGGATGATAACGTCGGTATCGACATTATCGCCGTACTTGAAAACCTTGCCTTTTGCGTTCATGGTATGTGTTTCCTCCCTTACTTCAGGTCGTCCGGTGCGCAGATATAGCCTGCTACCGCACTTGCGGCAGCGACGGCCGGGCTTGCCAGATAAATTTCCGAGGTGATATGACCCATACGGCCTACAAAGTTGCGGTTGGTGGTGGAAACCGCCTTCTCGCCGTGCGCCAGAATACCCATATGACCGCCGAGGCACGGGCCGCAGGTCGGCGTGGAAACGATAGCGCCGGCCTGAATGAAGATCTTGGTCAGACCCTCCTCGATGCACTGCAGGTAAACTTCCTGTGTTGCGGGGATGATGATGGTGCGCACATTCGGATTTACCTTGCGGCCCTTGAGAATTTCGGCTGCAACGCGCATATCGTCGATGCGGCCGTTGGTGCAGGAGCCGATGACCGACTGCTGAACCTCAATATGGCCGAGGTCGTCAATGGTCTTGGTGTTCTCCGGCAGGTGCGGGCACGCGATGGTCGGACGGAGTGCAGACAGGTCGATCTCGATGGTCTGCTCGTACTCGGCGTCAGCGTCGGCCTCGAATGCGGTAACCTCGCGGTTTACGCGGCCCTTGATGTAATTCATCGTCTTGTCGTCTACTGGGAAGATGCCGTTCTTTGCACCGGCCTCGATGGCCATGTTGCAGATGGTGAAGCGGTCGTCCATGGACAGCGCGTGTGCACCCTCGCCGACGAACTCCATCGACTTGTACAGAGCGCCGTCCACGCCGATCTTGCCGATGATGTGCAGGATGACGTCCTTGCCGGATACCCACGGGCTCAGCTTGCCGGTGAGCACAAACTTGATGGCGCTCGGCACCTTGAACCATGCCTTGCCGGTCGCCATGCCTGCGGCGAGATCGGTAGAACCGACGCCGGTGGAGAATGCGCCCAGTGCGCCGTAGGTGCAAGTGTGGCTGTCCGCGCCGATGATAAGCTCACCGGGAGCGGTCAGGCCTTTTTCCGGCAGCAGCGCGTGCTCGATACCCATTGCGCCAACGTCGAAAAAGTTTACGATGTTGTACTTCTTGGAGAACTCGCGGCACTCGAGGCACTGCTCTGCGGACTTAATATCCTTGTTCGGTGCAAAGTGGTCCATTACCAGTGCGATCTTGGTGTTGTCGAACACCTTATCGAAGCCCGCCTTCTCCATCTCTCGGATGGCAACCGGACCGGTGATATCGTTTGCCAGCGTGAGATCTACGTTTGCCTCGATCAGCTGACCTGCCGTTACGCTTTCCAGACCCGCATGCTTTGCGAGGATCTTCTGCGTCATTGTCATACCCATAACAGCGTTCCTCCTGCTGAATTAGTCGTTAAAATACTTGTTAATGCCGTTGATGTACGCCTTGATGGACGCCTCCATAACGTCAACCGATACGCCGCGGCCGGTAACAACCTCGTTGCTGCCGTCTACGCGGATCTTGACAATAGCCTCGCTCTGTGCGTCCTCGCCGTCGGTCAGTGCGCGCAGCGAGTAGTCCTCCAGAACGATTTCCTTGCCGATGATCTTGTCGATTGCATGGAACGATGCATTGATCGGGCCGTCGGAAGCGGCAGCACGCTCAAACATCTCGTCGCCCTTCTTGACGCGGATAACAGCGGTAGAGGTAATGGTGTTGCCAGAGTTGATGACAAAGCGGTCGAGCGTGTAGCGCTCCTCGCCGGAAACCGGAACAGCACCGATCAGACCCTCGAGGTCGCGATCCTTGATGACCTTCTTCTTGTCGGCCAGAACCTTGAACTTCTCGAATGCCTTCTCGAGCTTCTCGTGATCGAGCGTGTAGCCCAGCTCATGCAGGCGCTCCTCGAACGCATGGCGGCCGGAATGCTTGCCGAGCACGATCGCGTTCTTCGGGATGCCGACGGATTCCGGAGTCATGATCTCGTAGGTTTCCTTGTTGGCCATCACGCCGTGCTGGTGGATGCCCGCCTCGTGTGCGAACGCATTTGCACCGACGATCGGCTTAGTCGGTGCAACAGCAACGCCGGTAATGGTCTGGATCATGCGGCTTGCGCGGTAGATCTGGGTGGTTTCGATGTTGCAGCCGATGCCGAAGTGGTCGGCACGGGTCTTGAGCGCCATGACGCACTCCTCCATGGAGGCGTTGCCGGCACGCTCGCCGATGCCGTTGATGGTGCACTCGATCTGGTCAATACCGGCTTCAACGCCTGCCAGAGAGTTTGCAACTGCCATGCCGAGGTCGTTGTGCATATGGCAGGACAGGATGACGTTCTCGATACCCTCGGTGTGCTCACGCAGGTACTTGATGCGGGAGGCGTACTCCTGCGGGATCATGTAGCCGACGGTATCCGGAATGTTGATGGTAGTAGCACCGGCCTTGATGGCGGTTTCAACGACGCGGCACAGGAAGTCGAGGTCGGAGCGGGTTGCGTCCTCAGCGGAGAACTCGATGTCCGAGCAGAACTTCTTGGCGAAGGCCACGTTATGTGCTACGGATTCCAGCACCTCGTCCGGCGTCATCTTCAGCTTGTACTCCATGTGTACCGGACTGGTTGCCAGGAAGGTGTGAATGCGGGCAGACTCTGCACGGCGAATGGAGTTCCATGCCGCCTCGATGTCCTGCTCACGGCAGCGTGCCAGCGAGCAGATGGTAGCGCCGCGTACAGTATCAGCGATTGCTGCGATAGCAGCAGCATCGCCGGGCGAAGCAGCGGCAAAGCCTGCTTCAATGATATCAACCTTGAGGGCTTCGAGCTGCTTTGCGACCTCGATCTTCTCATTCAGGTTCATGCTGCAGCCGGGAGACTGCTCACCGTCACGCAGCGTCGTATCAAAAATCTTAACTGTTCTTCCCATGGTATCTTGTCCTCTCCTATTCAGAATTTTACCGGGCTTACAGGGACAAAAAAAGCTTCGTCCCTTAATCCAATCATTAAGAGACGAAGCGAAAGCTCCGCGGTACCACTCTTGTTGCCGCAGTATGGTGCGACCACTCTATGCACATCTGACAATGCGCTCCCCTGTAACGGTGGGTATCCGTTCCCTCCTACCGGTCCGAAGGACTTTCAGCGGACAGCTCCCGGGCGAGTTTCACTGCTTCCTGACGCTGCCTTACACCAACCGGCAACTCTCTGCGGACAGGGGTGACAATTACTTTACCCGTTCATCACCTTTATCAATATGTTTTATATTAGACCTCTGAGCCACTGTTGTCAAGACTTTTTTTACTTGAGGCTGCGACGACCGGCCTTGCTGCACCGTAAACAGATTTGACAAACCTTCCCCGATATAGTAAAATAACATTGTATACAGGAAAACGCTGTTTTCCTGAGCACATCTGTTAAAAGCAGTGAAGAGAAGAGTACGCAGTGAGGTACGTCAAAGCGAGTTCCGGGCGGTGAAAGCGGAGCGCAGAGGGCACTGCCGAACATGGTCTTGGAGCTTCGCACCGAACCTGCTTTATAATAGTAGGCAAGGCTGCGGCGGCAAGGTCCTGCCGTTATCGAGGACGATGGGTAGCATCCTACCCGCTGAGGCGCCTTTCCGCGAGGAAGGCGTAAAGCAAGGTGGTAACACGGAAGGTTTGTCCTCCGTCCTTGCAGTGGCAAAATACAGGCCATTGCAGGAACGGAGGATTTTTTGTTCCCTGTTCCCCGCTGTTACGCATAAAACATATTTATATATGTAAGGAGAGAATACACGAATGGACAAGAAACCCTATTATATCTCGACGGCGATCGCCTATACCTCGGCGAAGCCGCACATCGGCAACACCTACGAGATCGTGCTGGCCGACGCTATCGCACGCTACAAGCGCATGACCGGTTACGATGTTTACTTCCAGACCGGTACGGACGAGCATGGTCAGAAGATTCAGGAGAAGGCCGAGGCAGCCGGCATTACGCCGCAGCAGCACGTTGATAAGGTTGCCGGTGAGGTTAAGACCATCTGGGATCTGATGAACACCACCTATGACAAATTCATCCGCACCACCGACCCGATGCATGAGAAAAAAGTGCAGAAGATCTTCAAAAAGCTTTATGATCAGGGCGATATTTACAAGGGTGCGTACAAGGGCAAATACTGCAAGCCGTGTGAGTCCTTCTGGACCGAAAGCCAGCTGAAGGACGGCTGCTGCCCGGACTGCGGCCGCCCGTGTGTAGACGCTGAGGAGGAGGCATACTTCTTCCGCATGAGCAAGTACGCCGACCGCCTGATGAAGCACATCGAGGAGCACCCCGAGTTCATTCAGCCGGAGAGCCGCAAGAACGAGATGGTAAACAACTTCCTCAAGCCGGGACTTCAGGACCTGTGTGTTTCCCGCACCTCGTTCAGCTGGGGTATTCCGGTAGACTTTGACCCGGGCCATGTTGTTTACGTTTGGCTGGATGCGCTTACCAACTATATCACCTTCTGCGGCTACGATCCGGACGGCAACCACGATGAGCACTACAAGAAGTTCTGGCCGGCGGACGTGCACCTGATCGGCAAGGATATCATTCGCTTCCACACGATTTACTGGCCTATCTTCCTGATGGCGCTCGGCGAGCCGCTGCCCAAGCAGGTATTCGGTCATCCGTGGCTGCTGGTCGGCGACGGCAAGATGTCCAAATCGCTCGGCAACGTTATCTATGCGGACGATCTGGTTCGCCTGTTCGGTGTGGATGCCATCCGCTACTACGTTCTGCACGAGATGCCGTTCGCAAATGACGGTGTGCTCTCCTACGAGCTGATCTGCGAACGCATTAACTCTGATCTGGCAAATGTGCTCGGCAATCTGGTCAACCGCACGATTGCCATGACCAAGAAGTATTTCGGCGGCATTGTTCCGTCGCCGACCGCACCGGAAGCGCTTGATGACGAACTGAAGGCAGTCGCACTCGGTCTGCCGGCAGCTGTTGAGAAGAAGATGGACACCCTGCACGTTGCAGACGCCATCGACGAGGTATTTGCACTGCTGCGCCGCTCCAACAAGTATATCGACGAGACCATGCCGTGGGCGCTCGCCAAGGACGAGAGCAAGCAGGCGCGTCTGGGCACGGTGCTGTACAACCTGCTCGAAGCGATCCGCTTTGCCGCTGTTGAACTGAAGCCGTATCTGCCGGACACCGCCGACAAGATTTTCGCACAGCTGGGTGTTGAAAACAAGGGTGTCGAGAGCCTGACCTCGTTTGACGGCATGCAGCCGGGTCAGCCGGTCGGCGAAGCCTCCATCCTGTTCGAGCGCATCGACATTCCGAAGAAGCTCGCTGAGATCGAGGAGGAAAAGAAGACTGCCGAGGCAGAGCAGAAGCCTGCAGTTGAGTTCCTGCCGGATATCCCGTTTGACGATTTCTGCAAGGTCGATATGACGGTCTGCAAGGTACTCGCATGCGAGAACGTCAAAAAGAGCAGCAAGCTGCTCAAGTTCCAGCTGGATGACGGCTCGGGAACGCCGCGTCAGATTCTGTCCGGTATTGCCAAGTATTACAAGCCGGAGGAGCTGGTCGGCAAGACGGTCGTCGCCGTTACCAACCTGCCGCCGCGCAAGATGATGGGTCAGGAGTCCAACGGCATGCTGCTCTCCGCCGAAAAGGACGAAAAGCTCAACCTGCTCATGCTGGACGACAGCATTCCGGCTGGCGCTAAACTGTGCTAAAATAAACACACTTTACAACGGATTCCGCAGGGCGGGGTGCCCTCACCCCGCCGCACATAAACGGGAACACTCGGTTGCAACGGCGGGCTGAGGGCAGCCCGCCGTACGAATGGGTTAACAGATGTGTTATCCCATGTATAATTTCGCACACACTACAATCAACAATTTAGGAAGCGAAAATTATGACAAGAGGGCGAAATGCAATGTGGATCATTTATGCGCTGCTCTCTGCGGTATTTGCCGCACTGACAACGATTTTAGCCAAAATCGGCGTGGAAAACGTGGACAGCACGCTTGCTACTGCTATCCGAACCGCTGTGGTGCTCGTGATGGCATGGGGCATGGTCTTCCTGCTGGGAAAACAGGGCGGCGTAAGCGCAATCGGCACCAAAAGCTGGGTATTCCTTACCCTGTCCGGACTGGCGACCGGTGGCTCGTGGCTGTTTTACTACAAGGCACTGCAGATGGGAGAGGCTAGCCGTGTGGCTCCGATCGACAAGCTGAGCGTTGTTATCACGATGATTCTGGCGTTTGTTGTCCTGCACGAGACCGTAACGGTCAAGGGCGTGATCGGCGGCATTCTGATTGCGGCAGGCACGCTGTTTATGATTCTGTGATATATTTTAAGCAAAAGAGTTAAGGCAATACCGCATAATTGAACAAGAGTGATTTACGAGTAAATTTTGCGTACTGACGAGGCACAGTTTTGCGGTAATACTTGATGTATTACCGTGAAACTGCAACAAAGTCAGGACACAAAATTTCCGCACAGCACCGCCGCTTTAATTATGCGGTGTTGCCTTAAGAACAGAGTGGAGAGTGAAGAGTGGAGATTTATGTTCTCTGCACTCTCCACTCTTCACTCTGTTATTGAGGGTTTTACATGCACAAAAAATACTTCTTTTTTGATATTGATGGCACGCTTTCCACCGGCCTCACCACCATGATGCCGGAAAGCGCAGTAAAGGCACTGGCGCAGCTTCGTGCGAACGGCCACTTTACCGCCATTGCGACCGGACGGCTGCAGGCATCTGCAGCAGCCGTTGCCGCGCGCTACGGCTTCACGGACATTGTAGCGGACGGCGGCTGGAGCGTAACGCACAACGGCGAAATTGTCGAGATGGAGTCGCTGCCGGCGGCCGACTGCATTGCGCTGATCGAGCGGCTCGAGCAGGCCGGTATTCCGTGGGCGGTGTCGCCGGAGAATGAGAAACTATGCGTAACAACGGATAAAAATTATCTTCCGTATGCACCGGAGAACTACTTCCCTGTTCTGTGGGACCCGCATTTTGATTATCACAGGCTGGAGCATCTGTACAAGGTTTACTACGTCTGCACGCCTGATGAGGAGAATCATATTGACGCGGGCGGTCTGCCGCTTGTGCGGTACAATCCCCATGTGATTTTCGTTGAGCCGAAGGAAAAACAGCGAGGTATTCGCTATTTTCAGCAGCTTTTATCCATTCCGGATGAGGATATTGTGGTGTTTGGCGACGGCATGAACGACATCTGCATGTTCGGTCAGGGATGGCTGTCTATTGCGATGGGCAATGCCCGCGCCGCGCTCAAGGAGAAAGCGGATTACATCACAACCGACGTGGATAAGGATGGACTTTGGAACGCCTGCAGGCATTTCGGCTGGATTTGAGGAAGGTTTACTATGCTTTTTGATACACATGCACACTATGACGATGAACGGTTCGACGAGGACCGCGATACACTGCTGGCTTCCATGCCCGAGAACAATGTCGGCCTGATTCTCAATCCCGGCTGTGATGTGGAAAGCTCGCGCAAGGCAGTCAGCTACGCGAATAAATATCCATTTGTATATGCGGCGGTCGGCATTCACCCGGAGAACATCGAGGACGGCTGGGAGGCTGACCTGGAGACCATCCGCGCACTGGCACAGAATGAAAACAAGGTTCGCGCCATCGGCGAAATTGGTCTTGACTATTACTGGGAAAAAGACGAGCGTGCGCGTGCGCGGCAGCAGGTTGTATTTGCCCGCCAAATGGAGCTGGCGCGTGCACTGCACCTCCCTGTCATCGTGCATGACCGCGATGCGCACGCCGACAGCATGGAGATCACCCGTCGGTATACGGATGTGATCGGCGTGTACCACTGCTATGCCGGTCACGTCGAAATGGCACGCGAACTGCTGAAACTCGGCTATTATCTGTCATTCACCGGTGTTATCACATTCAAAAATGCCAAAAAGGCGAAGGAAGTCATTCGTGAAGTGCCGATTGAGCGACTGATGATCGAGACCGATTCGCCCTACATGGCACCCGAGCCGTTTCGCGGCCGCCGTAATTCCTCGCTGTATGTGCATCGCATGGCTGAAACTATCGCGGAAATCAAGGGCATAAGTGCCGCAGAGGTTGAACGGATTACAACCGAAAACGGCAGACAGCTGTTTGGTATTTCCGGGTAAGATAGAACAAAACAGGGACAAGAGGTAAAATCTCTTGTCCCTGTTTTGTATGGTGGAGACGGTGGGGATCGAACCCATGACCTCTTGACTGCCAGTCAAACGCTCTCCCAGCTGAGCTACGCCCCCGATTCGGCTAAAATAACTTCGTATAAAAATTATAACGCAACGGATCGGTTAATGTCAAGCACAGAGCATCTGGCAGTATCACCGAAATCGCAAAGTAAAAATTGGTAGTGCTGCCTAAAATTTAGGCGGAACTGCCAATTTTTATCCGCTGCTGTGACTCCATCCCAAACTTTGTGTAAACCTCCAACAAGGTGTAGAATAGAAGCAGGATGACGGAGGTAATCCCAATGGCAAGAAGGAAAAGAACCCCAGAAGAAAACACACGTCGCGAAAAAATTCGTGAGCTGCTGTAGTTGGCGAATGTAGGCAGCATGGATGACATTCAGGAACTGTTCAAGGACACTATCGCGGAGTTCATGGAAAACGGTTTGGAGGCCGAGCTGGACGATCAGCTGGGCTACAACCGGTATGACTACAAGAACAAGAACACGGATAACAGCCGGAACGGGCACAGCAGCAAAACCCTGCGCACCAGTTTTGGCGATATAGAGGTATCTGTGCCGCGGGATCGCAAGAGCGAATTTGACCCCAAGGTGCTGCGGAAAAATCAGACCAGCATCAGCCAGGACATCGAGGAGAAGATTCTGTCCATGTACGCCAAAGACATGACCACCGGTGACATTGAAGCGCATATTCAGGATATCTACGGCGTAGATGTCTCTGATACCACGGTAAGCCGTATCACAGATAAAATCCTTCCCGCAGCGAAAGAGTGGCAGCAGAGGCCGCTGGAGTCCATTGATGCAGTTGTTTTTCTGGATGCGATTCACTACCATGTCCGCAGCGAAGGCCAGATTGTAAAGAAGGCCGTTTATATCGCGATCGGCATTGATCTGGACGGGCACAAGGATGTTCTCGGTATGTGGGTTGGTGAGAACGAAAGTGCGAAATTCTGGGCTACCGTACTGAACAGCCTGAAAAATCGGGGTATCGAGGATATTTTCATTGCCTGTACGGATAATTTGACCGGTTTTTCTGCAGCGATCGAGGCGGTCTATCCCAAGACGGAAATCCAGAACTGCATCATCCATCAGCTTCGAAATTCCAGCAAATATGTCTCCTACAAGAATCAGTACTTATTTTAAGTTTCCTCAAGAACTTCGGCGGCTGATCTATACGACCAACACGATTGAAGGCTTTAACCGTCAGCTCAGGAAGGTAACCAAGTCGAAATCCGTGTTTCCGACCGATGACAGCCTTTTCAAAATGCTGTATCTGGCGATGATCGACATCACGAAAAAGTGGAGCGGCCGCAAACAGGACTGGAGCATGATTCATGCCCAGCTGGCAATCTACTTCGAGGATCGGATGCCCAATTGACAATCCGGCTCGGAGGTCAAGGAGCGCTGCGCCGTCGACGAGACTCCAATGGACGAGGGTGCCCCTTGACTTTCGCCCCCGTTGGCGTTATGTTGTAAACAAGGCGGGCGCAGCCAACGCCGCTCCCGCCTTGAAATATAAGTTCTATTTTACACCGCTTTTTGGTGGTTACACAGAATTCGGGATAGGCCCGCTGTTAGCTTTGCAAACTGCTGTACTTTTTCTTCAATATATATATTGCATTCTCATAACAGCATAGTGCAGCAATCCCAGCCTGGATGACCGCGTCACACATTGCAGTAGCAATTCTGTCAGATTTGTGGTATTCTTTTTGTGAGCCATTAGGGTTTCTCCTTTACATCATGATTTTTTCGACAACTATCATTTTACAGGAGCCCTGATGGCTTGGCTATTGCCTATTTGCTTTTGCGAACTTGATATACGCTATCTTTTTAGTTTGCGCAACTTATTGTACCTTATCGAGTCTGCAAATAATTTTGCGCATAAATCTTGACGGGATCTCACTCGTCTGTATAATAATTTGACTGTGTGTATACACATTAACACAAAAAGAAGCCGCCAACTCGGAATGGGCAAGCGAGTTGGCGGCCAATTTTTTAGGATGTTTCGTATTCGAAAATTACTAACGTGTTGCAAAAATTTTTTTGCGTTTTCAAGGTGTTAGCCAGAGAAGATTATTCCCACTCGCTCCTGTCAGAAGTTTTCTAAACAGATTTGCTTATGGGATTTAGCTCAGATTATTGGTATTCTTTTCATTATTCAGATAGTAGAGGCTATCTGATCTTTTGTTGCCATAGTGTTGCCAGAAAAACGGATTCATTCATCCTCAGAATCTGCACTTTCAATATTATCGCGCAAATCACTGAGGGTGACTCCATCTTTTGTAAAATACCGCCATCCATTCACATGGACATTATCGGACCAACCATATCGCTCTGTAAGAAGCTTACCAGCAAGCCCAGTGACAGAATATCTTTCCCCCTCAAACTCTACCTGATTTTTCCTGTCAAGCACCCGTGCAATGATGGACTCATCGTAAAGAAAGGAAATTTCCTCACCCACATTGATGTGCAGTAAAGTGAAAGAATTATTTGAACGCTTTGTTCTTCTCTCAGCAAGTTCTTGCTCCTGCGCCTGTCCCTCGGTAGGCACATACAGCTTCAACTTGTCCTGATCACCTCTCAGAGCCGCTATATTCTTAAAAATACGATAAGCCCTTTCAGGGGAAATCTTGAAAAATTCCCGCTCACGCATTCTACCGTTGTCGAGCTGCTCCCGGGCATGGAGAGAGTCATCCACTTGGTCAATAATGCTATGTATATTTTCTTCAACCATTGCCGGGTTCTCCACCTCATAAACGGCGTAGCACCGAAATGAAAGCGGAATATTGGTCGGCGCATTGAGTTCCTGTAATCTTCTCTCGATGTCGTTACGTCCCGTCATGCCAATCTTAACCCATCCTTCAAGGCATGGGTTAGTAAGAATGTAAACAAGGCCTTCTGACATAGCACAATCTCTCCTCTACATCTATATCAAATATCAAGTCTGTTTCTTGAGCAAAAATTCATCAAAGTGACTTATTGTATGTCGACTTATTGTATTCATTATTGTACCATTTATGTTGGAGGTTTGCAAGTATGGATATTGTAAAGGTTTTTGGAGACAACGTGAAGCGTTATCGGCAGACCCTGGGGATCTCCCAAGAGGCCTTTGCAGAGAAATGTGGTCTTCACCGAACATATATTAGCGCAATCGAGTGCCATCGTAGAAGTATATCACTTGAAAACATTCAACGTATAGCTGATGCACTTGAAATTGAAACATATAAGCTATTTCTGGAGGAATAAGCATGGCACGAAGGAAAATATATAGCAACTTAAATAAAATAGGTCAGTATCGCCCACATCATGTTGATGGACAAACTCTTTATAAAGTATTTCAATGTCTCAATCCCGATTGTACGGAGATGATCACTGTCAAAAAAGATGATATCGACGAAGATTATTCTATTATTTGCCCCAAATGTGGATATGAACATTATTCTGGTGGAGAGCAACACTTGTTTGATTTTTCTATGGATGTTAATAATGATAATGGAGAGGCTGTTTCTGTGCAAGAAGGAGAGTTTGTCGTCTCTCATGATGAATACATAGAAAATGCTCCACTGTATAAGTACTGTTTAATTTGCAATACCCTTAAACCTATTGAGTGCTTCCACAAACACGCTGTCCTGAAATCTGGAAGACAGGGTGAGTGTATAATGTGCAAAACAAATTATAACGCTATTAAAAACGGAACCAGAACTTCTGATCAGCACTTTGAATCTTCTCAGAAACGCCGTCTCTTAATTGAGGTTGCTGGCACAACTCGTGTGAGCCGCAAGGCAATTGAACGAAAATATGGTCTTAGATGTTTCAATTGCGGAGAGGATTTGAGTGGCGTAACTTCCAACAAGGAAAAACCGATAGATCATACATTGCCAGTCTACTATTTGTGGCCTGCAACAACTGACTCTGGAACCTTGCTCTGTCGTGTTTGCAATGGCAATAAGACCGGCAAATGGCCTTCTGAATTTTATACTGATGCTAAACTGCACCAATTAGCTGTACATACTGGCTTTGACTATCATTTGCTGGCCGGAGAACCACAATATAATCCAGAAGCTCTTAGGAGATTGCAAAATCCAGCTGATGTCGATGCACTGCTTGTGAAAAATTCTGGACATATGGACGAAGTATGCAAATTGAGAAATCGCATCCTTGCTGATACAGGAATCGATTTCTTCAAGTATGCGACTGCTCTATCAGAGTCCTGGATTACCTATGCAAATTCACTCATAAAATGAACTCTACAAATGAGGCGGGCATTAATCCCACCTCATTTTTTTTGTAGGAACAAATACTGATGCTCTACAGTTACTCCTTTATCTTTGATACCGTGCTTTTCGATCGTTCTGACATCTTCTCCAGCCAGATAAACAAGATCAAACCAAGATCCTGCACGCTTTGAAAGCTCAGCACCCATATCTGTGGTTTTAGTTTTACCAAGATGCAAAATTACCTTTGCATTGTCATTTAAAACATCAGCACACATTTCAAAGAAACTGTAATAAAGATCGAAGTTTTTTTCTTGTAGCTTATCTAAGAATTTTTCGTCAGCTTTTTTATAATCTTTCGGCTCCCATCCACAAAGCCAAAGCCGCATCCAATTTTGCATATAAAACCGAATAGAGTCTGCAAAAGGAGGTGAACAGATTATAAAATCTGCTTTGATATTTTTAGCTGCTAGATCTTTGTAATCACCATATACAGCACGGCCTCGCGTTATTTGAGACTGTTCAAGTTTTGCATAGCTAGCATTAACTTTCTGAACAACCTTTTCAATTACACTTTTATACTCGAATTCCCCCGTAGGCGCATACGGTGTTAATGGATGTGAATGCCGTGAAAGCGCATAGGGCCTATTTCCATGTAACACGTGTAAAAGCGCGGAAAAAACCATTGCTTCTTCGGGCGAAATTGAAGAAAATCTGTTAAGGAAAAAATCCCTTGCGCACAAAATTTCTTTATATGTCTCATGCTCGAAATATTGTGGAAGTTTCCCGTTGAATCCGAAATCCTCATATTCTGTGATAGATTTGCTACCTTTGTTGTTTTTAATGTAATCATCTAGTTGACATATAACATCTTCCACACCACTATAATTAGGCTTTTCAACTTTGGCTTTGGTAACAACATACGCCAACTCGCTTAAATCATTTCCTATCCCAACTCGCCCTTGCAGACAAGCTTCAAAAGGAATAGTACCCACTCCACATAAAGGATCTAAAACCACATCACCTTCGCTTGTAAATTCAGAAATAAGCCAATGGGCTATCGCTGGTTTCAATTTCCCGTGATAAGAACAAAGTGAGTGCCAGGGGTGTCCCCAGTTTCTATTCCCGTAGGGAGTTTGCTTATATGGCAGACAGGAAACGAATTCTTCTGCTTTTTTTCTAAACGCTATATCCATCATTTCTCCAATCTGTATCTCAACAATCTTTGTGTTAAGATCATGCCATTCTTGGAACGTCTTTTACGTAATATTTCTTCATCATATAAGGAGAACCCATACTGGACGCAAATGTTTGAAAGGATCTGATGCGTCGGAATGTGTACCCCGGCAAATTGAGAATCCCCAATATCCATTGTAAATAGGCCACCAGGCTTGACGGATTTGCTTAGTTTTTGAATAACCGTATCCATATCTCTGAAATATCCTGCAACCATTTTGGGAATTCGATCATCGTAAGAAACCGGTTGTAACTGTTCCAAATATGGCTCTACTACTGGCAAAATCGTATCTATTACTGTTCGTTTTGAAACGTTGTTGATTCCTGCTATGATACCTTTTGAATGAAAGCGGGGTAAATCACTTTCGCTCGTTATAAAATCATTCAATTTAAGTTCCAACTTTGTGTTGCGAATGTAATTTGTTCCATTAAGATATGGGGGCGAGGTGATAACGCAATCAAAAGCATTAACATAGTCATTATCACGGGCATCATCGCTAACTTTTACTGTTCCACATTTGATAATAGATTTATGATGTTGAATATCAAAAATTATTTCATTTACCTTATCAGCAAAACACTCCAACACATTTTCTTCACGGTATTCCTTTTCTGTAGCATAGCGAAGATCGCCTCGTCTGATCATTTTTGAAACTTTAACAACGATGGAACTCAACGCTAAAGCAAGGATGTTTTTTACTGATTCATTATCTTCTTTGAAAATGAGTCCTTTTATGGTCAACAATTCATTTAACTGCTTTTCTCCAAAGAATTTTTCAAAGCCGTTCCAAGATGAGTGATTTTCAACCCTGATGGTATTGATTAAAGTAAGATATTCAATCAATTTAGGGATTACAGTATCTTGATCAAGATTTCGCACACAATTGATTTTTGTCTCAATGACTGATTGCATGAAAGGATTTGATTCGCTATAAAAAGATTTTATACCGTGAGTTGCTGCAACAAGAGAAGTCGTACCTGTCCCGCAAAAAGGATCATAAATGGTTTTGATATCTGGTTGCAATGAAAGAAGCATCTTAAGTTCTTCAGCAATTAAACAGGATGAGTATCCTTCTATATAAGAATACCATCTATGTATAGGTTCATTTTTGTTCAGCGAAAAAGTTCCGCCTTTTTCTCTAATTAAAGCATTCATTTTGATTCTCCTTTGGATGATTCGACCGTGAATGTCATGATATCTTCTATGGAACAAGACAAAGCACAGCAAATCTTCTCCAAAGTATCAAGTGAAACTGATTCATTTCTTCCTAATTTAGCAATTGCGTTTGTGCTGATTTTCGCCGCTTCCCGCAACTGAGATTTATTCATATGTTTATCAATTAACAACTTCCAAAGATTAGAGTAATCTACAGCCATAACGCTCCCTCCTTGTATGCATAAGTTATTGTAACACATATATCTTCTAAAATCCAACATATTCTTGATATATATCAAGAATATGTTGATAATCAAGTAGCACTCCCGCGCTTATAGCGTATATCTGACAATAAAAGTCAGTCTATTGCCGACTTATGGATCGTTATGTTTTTCAGGTATTTGCTCAGCTCACCATTCAAAATCAGTTCGGCATAGGACAGCGGATCATTATAGATCAGCCAGTCCAGTTCTGACCGCTGGTACATACTGTTCGCTACCTCGTTCTCCACGGCGGTGCAGTCGATGGACAACAGGGTTCCATCTTCCATGCACAGCTCCACGCAGGCAGTGTCCGGGTTGAACTCACAGGACAAAATCTTTCTCATACTCGTTACCTCCCAATACTTGAATTTCAGTTGATTTTCCGCAGCGGCACAAGGGCCGTTTCGGTTGTTTTAGATACAGGCAAGCAATGCGTGTGGATAGCCACACACAAATCCGGCAAGCAATGCGTGTGGATAGCCACACACAAATCCGGCAAGCAATGCGAGTGTTAATACACACTCACATTTCCTGCCGTCTGCTTGTTGAGGGCAGCGCCCCCAAGCCCCTTCTGAACACAGAATTTCATTCTGTGGCTGCGCGTTCTCCGAACGCTTTTTGCCCCTGTACCCGGTGCCCTGTTTCGGGGCATAGGGTGTCGTGAATCGCGACATTCTCTGATACTTTTAGGGTGCCCTAAAATGGGGCATCCTCCTTGAAGATGGGGTGGCAAAATACCACCCCATCTTTTTCTTTCCGCGACGGTTGCGACGGTCGCAACGGTGCTGGGAGTACACCTCAAAACACCGTCGCGACCGTTGCGAGCGTCGCGCTTTACTCGATTACTTCAAACGCAGCTGCTTCCACCACCATGTAAGTCAGTCGGATACGCCGCCCGGCGTGCTTGGTTTTGTTCTCGTACTTTACCTGATGTTCTTCCAATAGGCGGCTGGCATTCACATTCAGATGCTTGGTAAGCCGATTCACCGCCATATCCGTTTGAATCGCTTGGGCCAGCTCGGTGGGGCTGCCTTCCCATTCCCGGTTGTCAGCAGATACGATCTTCGCCACAGCCTCCAGTACCGGGTCCGGAGGCTGCTTCCAAAGCTCATTCTCTGCATGGTCGAGATCCCAAACCAGGTTCTCTTGGTCTTTGCTCAGATACAGCCGCTGATCCGGCTGGTCTCTGCCTACCACCTCCAAGGTTGCCCTGCTATCCGTCCGCTTCTCCTTCTGCATCAGAAGCGCCCCATCCGCACAGCCCAGCAGGCCGGTTGTACCGGAAATCATCTCAAAGCTGTCTCCCGCAGGCTGCTTTCTGGTGTGGTGGACGATCAGAACGCAGACGCCATACCGATCAGCAAATTGCTTCAGCTTGCCGATTACCTCATAATCGCTGGAGTAGCTGTAACTATCGCTCACTGCCTCCCGGACTTTTTGCAGGGTATCTACAATAATGAGTCTGGTGTCACTGTGTTCCCGGACGAACTTTTCCAGCTGTTCATCCAGGCCACCGCCGATCATCTTAGCGTTGGTGGCGAAGTGAAGGGAGCTTGTCCCCTCCACTCCGAACATTCGGAACATCCGGCGCTGCAAACGGCTCTCGTCATCTTCCAGAGCAAGATAAAGGACGGTTCCCTGGTGGACTTTGTAGCCCCACAGGTCTTGCCCGGTACTGACATGGTGGGCGATCTGTGCCACCAGGAAGGACTTGCCGATTTTGGGCGCTCCGGCAAGGATGTACGCTCCTGTATAAAGCAGGTTCTCAATCACCGCAGACTTACCCTCGAACACATTGTCCATCAGCTCGTCCAGGGTCACAGTATGCAGGTAAGCCGGGTCGCTCATGCGGCGCATCTTCCGGTAAAGTTCCTCCAAATCTCTTTCCGGGGAATTGCTTTTTTCGTCCGAGTCTGGTATAGTGGTCTTGGAATTTTGAGAGATTGACTGCCCATCATCTGCGCCAATAGATGAGCCCTGGGCGGTCATTTTCTTTTTCTCATCGATCATAGGCAAAGTCCTCCTGCATCCCGTTCATAATGGTAGCAATCATCTGGATGGTGTCCAGCAGCTCATCGTTTACGCCCTGCCCGGCCTCGATCCGCCGCAGCTCGTCCAGTACAGCGGCCAGCTGGTCCCGCAGTGCTTTATAGACCCTGGGGTTGCCCTGGACCACCACATCCCGGCAAAGCAGCCGCCGGATGATATAATCCTGCTTAGTCAAACCGGTGAGCTTCACCGCCGTTTCGATCTGAGCATCCTCCTCCGGGGAGACCCGAAAAGCCACGGTCTTGTTCCTCCAACGGTTGTGCTTGTCCATATTCTTTGCTGACATTTTTAATTACCCCTTTCCATGTTCAGTTTATCTGCCATTTCCGCCTGCTTGGACGGAAACAGGTGCGCATAGTTATAGGTGATGTCAATGCTCTCGTGGCCCACCCGGTCTGCGATGGCCGTGGCGGAGAAGCCCATGTCGATCAGAAGTGAAACCGCACTGTGACGAATATCGTGGATTCTGATGCGCGGTACCCCGGCTTCTTTGGCTCCCCGGTCCATCTCCCGGTGGAGATAGCTCTTGGTGACGGTGAACATCCGGTCATCCGGCCCGATCCCGTAGAGCATCTTGATGTAATCCTGGATTTCCTCGGCCAGGAACTGCGGCATGGTGATGACCCGATTGCTCTTTTCCGTCTTAGGGGTGGTAATCAGGTCCTCACCGTTCAGACGCTGATAGGACTTGTTGATGGACACAGTGCGCTTCTCAAAGTCAAAATCCGCTGGGGTCAGGGCAAGCAGTTCCCCCTCCCGGATACCGCACCAGTAGAGCATCTCAAAGGCGTAGAAGGACAGTGGCTTGTCCATCATCACCTCGGCAAATTTCAGGTACTGCTCCTTGGTCCAGAACATCATCTCCCGGTTTTTCTTCTTGCCCATGCTGCCTGCCTTCTTGCAGGGATTTTCCCGAAGGTTGTAGTACCGAACCGCGTGGTTGAAGATGGCACTGAGCTGATTGTGGACCGTTTTTAGGTACACCGGCGAGTAGGGCTTGCCGTTCTCGTCCTTATGGTTCAGCATCTCGTTTTGCCAGGTAATGATCTGCTGGGCGGTGATGTTACACATTTTCAGCCTGCCGAAGTAGGGCAGCAGCTTGGTACGGATGATGTGGTCCTTGGTGGCCCAGGTGTTTTCCTTAAGCCGGGTTTTCATATCCGCCGTGTAGAGGTCCACGAAGCTCTTAAAGGTCATATCCAGATCGGCGCTGGTCTTGTTGAGCTGTTCCCGCTCCCAGGCCTGCGCCTCTCGCTTGGTCTTGAAGCCCCGCTTCTGGGTCTGCTTGCGCTCGCCGTTCCAGTCAGTATAGCGGTAGACCGCCCGCCAGGTGTTTGTCTTTTCTTCCTTATAGACTGCCATGATTAGCCCTCCTTTCCCGTCTTGCCGTAGCAAAACTTCTCCATGAAAAAGTTACGATTGACCCGCCCGGAAATGGTCAGATAGCCCTTCTCCCGGAGCTCAGCGTTGAGCTTATGGATCACCTTGTAGGCGTGGGACTTGGAGATGCCCAGCTCCTGGGCCACTTCCTCCACGCGCATAAAGTTTTGTGCCTGCATTGAAAATACCTTCCTTTCCTCGTTGATGGCTGCTGCGGCTGGATATTGTGTTCCATAAATGCCTCCTCACTTTCGTCCGTCACTTTTTTCCCGGATGTATAATCAGGGGTTGCGGCAGTTCTTTTTTATTTATTGATTCTAAGCTATTATGCTTAGTCTATTGCCATTATACTAAGCAAAATAGCTTGTGTCAATTGGAGTACGCAAAATAAATTAAATAAAATTGTTTAGGATTCTCTTGACTTTACTAAGCATTTCTGCTACGCTTTTCCTAAGGACAAGCAACGATTGGAGTTGATGATATGGCGATTGGCGAACGGATTCACTTTTTCCGTCTCCTGCGGGGGATGACGCAGAAATATCTCGGTATGGCGCTGGGCTTCCCGGAGAAGTCCGCTGATGTGCGCCTGGCGCAGTATGAAACAGGATCAAGAACCCCAAAGGCAGACCTGACTGCTGCCCTGGCCCAGGTACTGGATGTCTCGCCCCATGCGCTCTCCGTCCCGGACATAGACTCCTATGTGGGGCTGATGCACACCCTGTTTACCCTGGAGGACAACTATGGGCTCAAGATCAGCGAGATGGATGGAGAAGTCTGCCTGAAAGTTGATGTACGGAAGAACAAGGACGCCGCCCAGCTGCACGAGATGCTCTGTTCCTGGCAGCAGGCCGCTGCCATGCTGGAGGCGGGCGAAATCTCCAAAGAGGATTACGATAAGTGGCGCTACCACTATCCGGAGTTTGACAAGACCCAGAACTATGTGAAGACGCCGCCCCAGGATCTCGCTTGACCCTCTCACTTGTAGGCCACGGGAGAGGGCGTTTGTTGCACAGGACAATAATAAAAAGAAAAAGAGAGCTAACTGACTAATCAAAATCAGTTAGCTCTCTTTTTATGAATAATGAAAAATGTTGCCAAATCGTTGCCACGAAGGGCTTTAACCCCTCAAAAGCCCAGTCATATCAGGCTTTTCCGGGCCTCTGAAATTATTCCCACTCAATCGTAGCCGGCGGCTTACTGGTAATATCATACACAATACGGTTTACGCCGACAACCTCGTTTACGATACGGCTGGAAGCCTTATCAAGCACCTCGTACGGGATGCGCGCCCAGTCAGCGGTCATGAAGTCGCTGGTGGTTACGCCGCGCAGCGCGAGTGCGTAATCATAGGTGCGGCTGTCGCCCATAACACCTACGGTGCGGGTGTTGGTCAGAACTGCAAAATACTGGTTGATCTCCTTGTCCAGACCTGCATTTGCGATCTCCTCGCGAAAGATTGCGTCTGCCTCACGCAGAATGTCGCACTTCTCCTTGGTGATCTCGCCGGTAATACGAATGCCGAGACCCGGCCCCGGGAACGGCTGACGCATAACCAGCTGCTCGGACAGACCAAGCTCAAAGCCGAGCTGACGAACCTCGTCCTTGAACAGCATGCGCAGCGGCTCGATGATCTCCTTGAAGTCCACAAAATCCGGCAGACCGCCTACGTTGTGGTGGCTCTTGATGACAGCGGCATCGTCCTTGCCGGACTCGATCACGTCCGGATAAATGGTGCCCTGTGCCAGATAGTCGATCTTGCCGACCTGCTCACCGATCTGCTTGCCCATCTTTTCAAACGTGCGGATGAACTGTGCGCCGATGGCCTTGCGCTTGTCCTCCGGATCGGTCAGACCCTTGAGAGCGCCGAGGAATGCGTCCTCCTCGTTCATGCGGATCAGGTTGATGTCCCACTTGGAGAAAGCTGCCTCAACCTCATCACCCTCGTTCTTGCGCATCAGACCATGGTCTACGAATACGCAGGTCAGCTGATTGCCGACTGCCTCAGCCAGCAGGGCCGCTGCAACCGAGGAGTCAACGCCGCCGGACAGCGCCAGCAGAACCTTGCCGTCACCGACCTTCTCGCGGATGGCCTTGATGGAGCTGTTCTTGTAGTCACCCATGGTCCAGTCGCCCTTTGCATGGCAGACTTCATACAGGAAGTTCTTCAGCATGAGCGAACCGTTCTCGGTGTGGTTTACCTCCGGATGATACTGTACGCCGTAGAAGCCGCGCTTCTCGTCAGCGATGGCAGCGGTCGGACACATATCGGTGTGAGCGACCAGCTCGAAGCCCTCCGGCACCTTTGCCATGTAGTCGCCGTGGCTCATCCAGGAAATACCCTGCTCCGGCAGACCCTTAAACAGCTTGCAGTCCGTGTTGTAGAAGGTCTCGGTCTTGCCGTACTCGCGCGCGGTGTCCTCCTGCGCTGCAGTTACCTCGCCGCCGAGGGTATGCGCCATAAGCTGGCAGCCGTAGCAGATGCCCAGAACCGGTACGCCCAGCTCGAACAGAGCCGGATCACACTTCGGGGACTTTTCCTCGTAAACGCTGTTCGGACCGCCGGTAAAGATGATGCCGATCGGATTGAGCGCCTTGATCTCCTCAATCGAGGTCTTATAGGGCTTGACCTCACAGTAAACATTATGTTCGCGGACGCGTCGTGCAATCAGCTGATTGTACTGACCGCCGAAGTCGAGCACCAGAACAAGCTGATGATTTTCCATCGCCAATCTCCTTTCTGTTTTCCCAATGTATATATAATAGAATTATGCCACATTTCTGCGTTTTCGGCAAGGGCTTTTGCGGAATTTTCCGTTTCCCGACTGGAAGAAAACATACACGAACCGGAATTCTTCCGATCCGGTATAAAATTTAACAGCCGCGTGCATACTTTCCGATAGAAGAAACGACCGGAAAGGGTGAAGGATTTTGAAAAACAGACAGATTCGCATCATTGCGGTGCTGCTCGCAACCGTGCTCGCCTATGCGGGACTGATCGGCGCTGCCGCAGTAACTGCACAGGCGGCGGACAATGCACCAGTGGTGCAGCCGGTCACGGCGCAGACTTGCGTGGATATTGCCGTGGAGGCCAGACTGTCCGCGACCGACGCGGATAACGACGTAGTGCTCTATCAACTGACCGAAAAGCCGCGGCTGGGCACAGCGAAGATCGAGGGCAGTACCTTATATTACACACCGGGCCGCAAAGCCGGACGCGACAGCTTTCGCTATACCGCCGTGGACGCCGAGGGCAATACAGCGCAGCCTGCCGCTATCACGATTGAAATTAAAAAGAATAAGACCGGACTCACCTACTCGGACATGGACGGTGATCCGGCGCATTACGCGGCGATCTATCTATCGCAAAAGGGTGTAATGACCGGAGAAACCATCGGCAGCTGTGCGTTTTTCCATCCCAACCGACCGGTAACACGCAGTGAGTTCATCGCCATGACAGCCGCCGCGGCAGACCTGTCCGTTGAACCGACAGACCAGACCGACTTTGCGGATGACAGCGGACTTTCCGCGTGGGCCAAGCCATATATCAGCGCCGCAGCCGCAAACGGACTGGTCAGCGGCTACGCGACCGTCTCCGGCGTGAGTGAGATTCGCGGCGAGAAAACCATCACAACGGCCGAGGCAGGCGTGGTGCTCGACCACCTGCTTGACGGCACGCTGAGCGGTGTGCAGTACGCTTGGTCGATGTCCGACCATTCTCCGCAGGATTGGGCACAGCCGGCAATCGCTCGGCTGGAACGCGCCTCCGTACTCACCGCTGCACAGGCACAGAACCCAGAACACCCGCTCGACCGCCGAACAGCGTGCGAAATGCTGTACCGCGCACTGATTTTGCTGGATTCTTGACGAAAATCAGCAGCAGTGATACAATAAAGCAGGGAGAAGCTTGGACTTCTCCCTGCTTTTTCTGATTTTGAAAGGACTGTATTCGTTTGCAGCAAATCGACTTTTCTCAGGGCAGCATCCGCCGCAGGATACTTGCGGTGGCCACACCGATGCTGATCGCGCAGCTGCTCAATCTGCTGTATAATATTGTAGACCGTATTTATATCGGCAAGATCCCCGGCGAGGGCACGCTTGCGCTGGCGAGTATCGGCTTGTGCTTCCCTTTTGTGACGCTCATTACCGCGTTTGCCAATCTGTTCGGACTGGGCGGTGCTCCGCTCTGCGCGATGGCGCGCGGCAAAGGCAACCGTGAAGGCGCACAAGGCATCATGGTCAACGCCGGCTTTATGTTGCTGCTGAGCGGTGCCGTGCTGACCGTGCTCGGCATCGCGTTCCATCGCCCGCTGCTGTACCTGTTCGGCGCCAGTGAGGTAACGTACCCGTATGCGTCCTCGTACATCGTGATTTACTTGCTCGGTACGCTGTGCGTCATGCTGTCGCTCGGTCTCAATCCATACATTAACTGTCAGGGCTTTGCCCGAACCGGCATGCTCACCGTGGCGCTCGGCGCGGCAGCCAACATCGTGCTCGACCCGATTTTCATTTTCGCACTGCACCTCGGCGTGCGCGGCGCTGCTATCGCAACCGTACTGTCGCAGTTTCTGTCTGCTGCATGGGTTGTCAAGTTTTTAACCGGCAAAAAAGCCGAGTTAAAGCTGGATTTCCGCGGTTTCTGTCCGGACTGGCACTGTATCCAGCGCATTACCGTGCTCGGCATCGCCAGCTTTGTCATGTCGTTTACGGATATGCTCGTGCAGGTGGCGTGCAATTCCATGCTGCGCGGTTTCGGCGGAGACCTGTACATCAGCGTCATGACCGTACTTAACTCCGTGCGCCAGATCGCACAGACGCCGGTGCTCGCCATCGCGGATGGTGCATCTACCGCCATCAGCTACAACTACGGCGCCGGTCTGTACAAGCGCACCCGGGACGCTATCCGGTTTATGACGCAGATTGCTATCGGGTACACCATGCTTGTCTGGATGCTGGTCTCTCTCTTTCCTGCCCTGTTCATCCGCATTTTCAATCAGGACGCGGAACTGGTCGCGGCGGCTGTTCCGGCGCTGCACATTTACTTTTTCGGCTTTGTGATGATGGCGTTCCAGTATGCCGGTCAGAGTACGTTCCGCGCGCTGGGCCGGGCGAAATACGCGGTGTTCTTTTCGCTTTTGCGCAAGGCGTTCATTGTTGTGCCCCTGACTTTGCTGTTGCCGTACTGCTGGAATCTCGGTGTGAGCGGCGTATTTGCGGCAGAGCCGGTGTCCAACTGCATCGGCGGTCTGGCGTGCTACTTGACCATGCGGCATGTGGTGATGCCCGAACTTAAAATGGAGAATTGAAGATAGAGGATGGAGCATGAACTTCAAATTGAATCTCATGCTTATTCCATTTACCGTCCCTCGGACGGTATTCAATTATCTCCCTTCGTGCGATACCATAATTCTCGATTTTCCATTCCGACTCGCTAAGAGCCGCCTGCGGCGGTTGCTCGCTGGACGCCCACTGCGGTGGGTGTCTCCATTCTCAATTATTATATAAGTACACTCGAAAAGGGAGTCGGACAAATCCGGCTCCCTTTTCGGCATTGCGAGGGGAAATCAGCAGCACTTTCGCTGGAAGGACTTACAGTCGGTGCACTGATCCACCGTTGGATTAGCCTCGTGCGTGCCAACGGTAATGCTGTCCAGCGCACAGTAAGAAGCGGTCGGACAATGGTTTGCGCACTGCTCCACCGTGCAGTGGATAGACTTGTTGCAGCGATCGTTACTCATAGAGAATGACCTCCTTTTGTGATTTCGGTAATATTATCTCACTCGTTTCCACAAATTATACTTTGGAATTGCGGAAATGCTTTCCGTTGTGCTATACTAAAACAAAAACATTACAATAAAGGTTGTGACATCCATGCAAAAGGGAGATTCCGCGAAGCTCAAGCTGCTGCTGGTAGGCATTTCAGCGCGGCTGACCAAAAACCGCGATTTTTTTGTGCAGGCAGACTGTACTCTGGTTTCCGGCAAAAAGAAATTTGACGCAAAGCTGTCCCGCGCGGACGAGGACTACACGCTGCATTTTCAGGGCAGCGACCGCCGCGTAGACGCGGCTGAATTCTGTACCTTCTTTGCCGAGCAGGCCGAGAAATACGACGAGAGCGTGCTCACCTACACCGAGCGCAGCACGGTTGTTACGCTGTCCGTGACGGCACGCGGCGTGCAGATGAAGCAGGCCGAGCGCGAAGCGACCGCCGAGGAAAAGGCGGCTGCCGCCAATCCGCTGCTCGACAGCGGCCGGCAGTACCTCATTCGTGTCGATCAGGCGGCGGCGCTGCTGCGCGAGATCGGCATCCTAACCGCAGACGGCAAGCTGAAAAACGACATGATCCGCAAGTACAATCAGATCGACCACTACGTCGAACTGGTTGCGCCGATGTTCGAGCAGGATGACAGCGACGAAATTGTGCTGCTGGACTGCGCCTGCGGCAAGTCCTACCTCAGCTTTGTCATGAATTACTATATCCACGAGGTGCTGCATCGTCGCTGCCGCGTTATCGGCGTGGATATCAAGGAGCACGTTATTGACGAGAGCCGTGCGATGGCGAAGCGTCTTGGCTACCACAACATGACATTCATCTGTGCGGATCTGCGGACGTATCAGCCGCCGAAAAACGTTACTGCTGTGATTTCGCTGCACGCGTGCGATATTGCGACCGACCTCGCGCTCGGTACGGCAATCCGCGCCAAGGCGAAATACATCGCGTGCGTGCCGTGCTGCCACAAGGAACTGCTCGATCAGTACACCATGCCCGGACTCGAGCCGCTGACCAAATTCGGCGTATTCAAGGCGCGCTTTAACGATGTGCTGACCGACAGCATGCGTGCGCTCAAACTGGAAGCCGAAGGCTACAAGGTGTCTGTCGTTGAGTATATTTCGCCGCTCGATACCCCGAAAAACCTGCTCATCCGCGCAACGCGAACCGGCAAGGTAAACAACCGCGCGAAAGCCGAGTACGATGCCGTGCGCCGCACGCTCGGCACGACCTCTGAGCTAGACCGCCGGTGCGCGGAACTCGACAACGAGTTTTTCGTCACCGATGAGGATTTGATGGGTTAATTTCCCTGTTTTGTTTTCCATGTACATTTCAGGCAATCTGCCGGATAGGCTCTTACTCTTTGAGCAAATCCACATTATAATTTTTGTATACTCTCATGAAGGTGATGCCTGTGAAACCACCCGACAAAGGCCTGCTGCTCTCGTCGCGTGTGGACTTTACCATTCCATCTCCGTTTGCGCGGGAGCATCTGTAGTACCTTATCCAGTACGGACGCTACCATAGACTGCCGCCTTCCCCACCGGTATTACGTCACCGGGTCGACCGAACTCCTCTGGTTTCACTTTTCCAGCGGCGAAAGCGCGGCTTATGTCCGGCTGCTGACCGGCGGCACCGGCATCTGCTTTGATGGGAATCATGAGATTCTCCCGTATTTTGAGCAGATTTTCTACTACGGTGACAAGCAGGTGTACAATGAGCACCGCATTTCGGTCGGCGTCCAATCCGTGCTGTGCTGTCTTGCCGCGCCGGACACCAAGCCGGATATTCCCGAGGTGATTCGTCCGGCGGTCGAGTATATCGCTGAGCACTTCTAGGAAGAGGTCACGCTCGAAACACTTGCCGATTTGTGCCATGTAAGTGTCACGCATCTCATTCGCTGTTTTGCCAGGTACATCGGCTTCCGTCCGCATGATTATCTGCAGGAGCAGCGTCTGCGTCACGCAAAGGTGCTGCTGACCGGTTCGGCGCTCTCCATCGAGCAGATCGCCGAGCAGAGCGGCTTCAACAGCGCAAGCCACTTTTCCCGCGTATTCCGCAGCCGCGAGAAAATGACGCCGAGTAAATTCCGCTCCATAAACTTCTGATGTTAATTTCTGCACAGAATAGGTTAATTTCCTGACGTGACTCTGTGTAATTTTGTTCTATAATAGAGGCATAAAGAGCGCCACGAAGAACAAAAAGGAGGCACGGATCATGGAGAAGAAAACGATTTCGGCAGGTATCATCAGTGCGGGCGGCTTTATCGGTCAGGAGCACCTCAAGCATCGCATCACAGACCTCAGGAACGGTAGAGGTCGTAAACTTTGATATGTAAAATGTAAGGAGTAATTATTTATGCTGAAATTTGGTATGATTGGCGGCGGGCTTGGTTCATACATCGGCAAATTCCACCGCTGGGGCGCTATGCTGGACGATTCCGCCGAGCTGGTCTGCGGCTGCTTCTCCCGCAGCATGGATAAGAACCGCGCGACCGCTGAGGCGTATCACCTGCCTGACACCAGCCGCGTGTATGCGGATTTTCACGAAATGGCAGACAAGGAGTCCGCGCGTGAGGACGGTATTGATTTTGTCTCCATCATGACGGCAAACGATACGCATTACGAGATTGCAAAGTGCTTTCTTGAGCATGACATCCACGTTATATGCGACAAGCCGCTTGCGCTCCGCACTGAGGAAGCCGAGGAACTTGCCCGCCTTGCAGAGGAGCGCGGTCTTCTGTTCGGCATAACGTATTCGTACACCGGCTATGCGCTCATCCGTCAGGCGCGTGAGATGATTCGCGCAGGTGTAATCGGCGATATTCTGCACGTCCGCGTGCAGCATCCGGAGGACTGGGTCATTTCCGGTGCGGTTGACGGCAAGGTGGACACCTCGGCATGGCGTTTTCAGCCGAAAAAGGTCGGTTCCTCGCTGTGTGCAAACGATCTCGGCACACATGCAGAGCAGATGGTAACGCAGTTTACCGGTCTGCACGTCAAGCGCGTGCTGGCGATGATGGATACCTATCCGCGTGATCTGCCGCTCGATACCAATGTAAACGTGCTGATGGATTTCGAGGGCGGCGTAACCGGTACGCTCTGGGCATCCCAGATTGCGATTGGACACGAGTGTGACAGCGGCATCTACGTCATCGGCACCGAAGGCTCGCTTGAATGGACCGCGACCGACTGCGACCACCTGATCTATACGCCGCGCAGCCAGCCGAGTCATCGGCTGTCCGCTGGTGCAGACTATCTGCTCGATGCCAGCACGCGGCTTTCCCGTGTTGCGGCAGGCCACAACGAAGGCTTTATCGAGACGTTCTCGAATGTTTACCGTTCGTTCTGTAATGTGCTCTCCGACCGCAAGGCAGGTCGTGAGAACACGACCGACACCTTCCCGACCGTGGAGGACGGCGTGCTCGGCGTTCGCTTTGTCGAGGCCTGTGTGCGCAGCCATACGGCCGGAGGCGTCTGGATGGACGTATAAAGCAGCCCCATCCCTCTTTGACGGAAGTCCCCCTGTATTGAAGGTACAGAGGGACTTCTTAATGTAACACCCCGGAAAATCTCCGAATAGATTGATACTGAAGTTGCTTCAATTTTTGTTTGGAGGTAATATACATGGCTGAAAAAGTTTGCTGCCCGGGTCCGATCGGCGGCAATAACGGCAACAGTGCAGGCGGCTTCCGCGAAGCGGTCTGCGTTCACACCAAAAAGGTTTATGACTCCTGCCGCAGTAAGGAGTGCCTGCGTGACATTCGCGTGTATCTCACCCGCGATGCGCAGGAGCTGATCAATGCCGGTGGCATTGCATCTGTGAAGCCGCGTGAAGCGGAACTGCTCTGTGTTTCCATTGATGTTGAGCGGATTCAGTTTAATCGAGGTTTCTACAGCGTTGATATCCGCTTTTTCTATCGCATTGAATGTGAAATCAGCTGCGTAATCGGTCGTCCGCGTATTGTGGACGGTCTGGCGGTATTTGACAAACGCGTTGTACTGTTCGGCGGTGAAGGCGGCGCGCGCATCTTTTCCTCGCAGTATATCGAGGACGGCCGCGATGTGCAGCTGCGGCCTGACAGCAACAAGCCGACTGCAGTCGTAGAAGTCGTTGATCCGATCATGCTGGACGCGCGTGTGGTAGCGCCGGAAACCAGCTGCAACTGCTGCTGTCAAAGCATAAAATGTTATAGGTTTACGAAACGACAAAAAAGCGCCGTCAATCGACGGCGCTTTCTCATTTTCTTATCAGAATCCCAATCCTTTCAAACCGCTAAGTCCCTTAAGCTGCTTAAGTCCGCCGGAACTGCTTCCTCCCGACTTCCTCGAACCTCCGGAACTGCTCTTTTTGCCAGCCGCCGAGGACAGCTGCGTGTACACCGGCGAGCCTTCGTAAACATACCCCGTCTTTGCGTTCTTGTAATCGCCAATCAGCGACGCAGGATCCACCGGCGTGCCGTCCTTAGTGATCGTCAGATCGAGGTGCGGACCGGTCGAGTTGCCGGTGCTGCCGACATTGCCGATCGTCTGCCCCTGTTTTACTTCCGTGCCGACCGCAACGCTGCTCTGGTTCTGCATGTGGTGGTACATGCTCACATAGCCATTGCCATGTGTTACCTCAATCGTCCAGCCGTAACCGGAGACCCAGCCGTTTGCGGTTACCTTGCCGCCCTGAACCGACTTGATCGCCGTACCGGCAGGCGCGGCAATGTCAATGGACTTGTGCCACTTAGACGATGTTGCGCCATTGCTTGTTGTAAACGCCTTACGTGGACCAAATGCACCACCGTCTGGGATCGTGCCGCCCTCAACCGGGTTTGCGAACTCGCCGCCCGAGTAGTGGTACTCGGAAACCGTTGCTGAACCGAACGGGTTCTTCTTCCATTTGCGGTTCGAGCTTTGCCAGAGGTACGCCTTCTGTGCCTGCGTCAGTCCGTCAATGGATTCCACGGCCGCCTTGGCCTTTGCCTGGCTTACGCCCTTGCCGTCCGTGTCTGCCGCCTTGAGGGCCATCTGGAACAGCGCATACACACCCGGCGAAATACCGGCCTCCTTGGCAACTGCCGCCTTGGCCTCCCAGCCGGACAGCTTGTCGTTGTCCGCAACGTGTTGCTCGTAGCTGTTGAGCATGGAGCGCAGCTCCTTTTTGCCGGCGTCCTTGAGGTAGCCGTAGAACTTGCGGTCCTTAATCGCTTCCTCGAACACGGAGATATGGAACGCATTGCCGGACGCGCTGTCGCTGTACGCGCCGAACAGCGCGTCCTTCTGCGTGTCGGACAGATTGCCATAGCCATTGAGAATGGCCTGCATCGCGTCGCTCTTGCTCATGCCGGAACCCTTGAACTCCTTGTTGTACGTTGCCATGTCGCCCGCAAACTGTACAAAGTCAGTTGCATTTACCGTACCCTTTACCGCATCCCAACGCTCCTTGTCGCTCTCGCCCATGGCGGAAACGAGCACATAGTCCGCAAACGCGTTCTTTTCCGCATTCGTGTGTTCGCCGTCCTTGGCATACTCGTCGAGGATGTTCTGCAGCACAGCGTTTTTCGCGTAAAGCTGGTTGTTCTCTCCGTCCTCGTAGTCCTTGGCGTCAACATAGTTGTCCGCCAGTGTCTGCTCGATCACGCTGTCCCACTTGACAAAATCATCGACAGAAATGCCGTGCTTGATTGCCTCGGCCGCGTCGTCCTGTCTGGACTCGCGCACATACTGGCTAATATCAAACGCATCCTGAGAGGTGTAGTCTGCGGAATCACCGGCTGTGATCAGTTCGCGGTCGAGCGTTTTCTTCTGCATCGGCGTAAGGTCGTTGTTTTCCAGCAGCATTTTGCGGATGGACGCCGCCGCAATCTCCTTGTAATTCTCTCTGCCGTATTTCTTCTTGGCGTCTGCAGTGGTTGCCTTCATCGCCTTAATGGCGGCAAATACCGCCTCGGAATTGTCGATAGTGTTGCCATTCTCGTCCTTGTTCCAGCTCATGCGCTGCCGCAGCTCCTCGAATACCTTCGTCTCGTCTGCGTTCAGGCTGTTGTAATCATCGTCAGCCCACTCCTGCGCGCCCTGCAGCGAGGACTTGCCGAACAGCATCGCCTGCGC
The DNA here is from genome assembly GCF_003477715.1 of Butyricicoccus sp. AF35-5AC. Classification (NCBI taxonomy): domain Bacteria; kingdom Bacillati; phylum Bacillota; class Clostridia; order Eubacteriales; family Butyricicoccaceae; genus Butyricicoccus; species Butyricicoccus sp. AF35-5AC. Next base: position 9,500 of record NZ_QUDX01000005.1, on the reverse strand, counting down.
CCAGTCGCGCGGGCTCTGGCCGTACTGCGGGAACTGCAGGATCTTCTCGCCGTTCTTGTCCAGACTGTAGCTGCCGCCCGCATATACGGTTGCCGCGCCCTCAAGCGCCTTCTTTACAGCACCGCCGCCGAACGGCAGCAGCAGGTACGCCGCCGAGTTGGCAGCGCTCTTTGCCGCGTCAAGCGCAATGCGCTTACCGTCGTAGCCGTTCTCGTATTCCTTGGTCAGCTTATCAAACTCCGGAACCGCCGAGAATAATGGCACACGGCCGCCGCCGATTAAGCCGCCCACAAACGGAATCTGCTCTGCCACGTTCTCGCCGAGGTCGAGCGCAATGTCCACACCGGACTTTTTCTTCTTGTCCTTGTCGTCATCGTCACCCAGACCGAATGCCTCCGCGATCAGCTCCAACGGGTCAATGTCGAACGCATCACCAACTATGCTGATGGGGTCAAACGCCGAATCACGGCCGGTCAGCTGATGGTAAACCGCGTTGAACAGGTACGCGCCGGTAAACACCTTCGTGTACGCCCACGCCAGTTTTGGTACGCTCTGCTTTGCCCGCGGCAGATCCTTGAAGAGATAGGAAAGCTGGTTGTTCACCTCAAGCTGGAACATGGTAAACACCTTACGGACAGGATTCACGCTGTTGAACGCGGTCGGCTGCGCGCCCTTGGAGCGGTCTGCCATCAAGTTTGCCGCGAACGTGTCTGCATTGTCGAACGCCTCCTGCACGTCCATGCCGTCCTGAATATTCTGCAGATACTTCGCACGCGTTACCACATTGCTGGTAAAGTGGTCGATTGCCTCCATCGGCATGCCGGCAATATCGGAGATTTTGCGCGTCAGTGTCCGGTCGAGGAACTGCGTGCCCTCGCGGTTGGTCAGGAAAACCGAGCCGTCCGTGAATCCGTCGTCCTTCACGGCGCTTTTCACCGTGTCGCGCATGGCTTTGATGAGGTTTGCCGTGCTCACCTCGCCGCTCGCCTGCGTGATCGGGATAAAGTTCGTGATCCACGAGCCGGGATTCATTGCGATCATGTTCGCCGCCACACGTCCCTCAACGTTCTTTGCCACCGTGTAAATCTGTCGGCCGATCATTTCCTCCCAGCCGCGATCCGCGCGTGCCTTCTTGCCCGCAAGGTTGTTGATATACTCATGTAAGTTGGAAACATAGCCGCCCATGCCCAGCTTCTTCTGGTTGTACAGCTTCTGGATATTGTCCTGATTGGGGTTGTACGCCTCATCAATCTTCTGGTGCCGTTCCAGTGCATTCAGATTGCGGTCGTTGCGGATCTGGTTTACCATCTCGCGCGTGCCCTCGTCCGAAAGCCGGTACCGCAGCGCGTCCTCAAGCGAGCGCAGCTGCTGCACGCTGTCCGTCAGAAAGATAATGTCACCAGCAGTCTCAATGTACCGGTCAAAGCCCGCCACCGCGTCATAATCGGTGAGTTCACCTTCACGCTGCAGCAGGTTGCCGAACCACTTCTTTCCGGGTGAAAAATCATCTGTAATGCCCGCAAGGTCAGTGCCGATATTTACCGAACTGTCCTTGCCCCAGCCAAAGCTGTAGCGAATACGCGAAAGCAGCGTGTCCGGCTTGTCCTTCACAAAATGCGGTGCATAGTTCTTGCGGGCTCGTACCGGCTTCATGCCGTTGGAGAGCAGCGTTTCGTTGAGTGAGTCATACAGTTCCTTGTAAATCGCCTGAAACGTTGCCACGCCGTCCGCCACATTCTTCTGCAGCTTGCTTGTCACCTTGATCTTGTTGTTCTTGATGTACTCGGCAGCAACGTCATTCCGTCCCTCAAGCGCCATCTGCACCAGTGCGGATTCGTGCTTGCTCAGGTGCAGGTCTGCCACCTGCTGACGCATGGTGTTCACATAGTTCGTGCGGTCTGCAACCGCCTTGTGGACGGGCGCAAAATACTCGTCATTCAGCTGTTCGGCCTTGTCGCGGTTGTTCTTTCCGAAAATGTCGTAGCTGTTGCGCTCCATCGTCTCACGGCTGTACGCACCGGGAATCTTCTTATCCTTGGCAAACTCCGCAATGGTGTCCGCCATTTCCTCGGCATTCAGCGCCATGGTCTCACCGCGCGTCCGCTGATAGTCCTTGATTGGCTGCATCCGGCGGTTCAATTCTTGCTGCAGCTGATACCGGTGCATGACGGCTGCCGGATCGTCGCACTGGCTGAACGTGTTTGTTGCGCCGTTCACCATAGCGGCCTGCAGCAGCTGCTCATCCTTGGCGGAAAGCGGGTGGTTCTTCTGGAACTTCTCGATCTGCTCGTGTACCGGTCGCGCCTGCTCCCACGTCTCGCGCAGCTCGGCGGACTGTACCGCGCGCACCTGTTTGTAATCATCGTCATGTAGGAACGAGCGCTTTTCCGTCAGCTTGTTCTGCAGCTCCCGCATCGCCTGTTCCCTGCTCTTGCCGTACATCTCATAGTTGCCGAGCGGCTTCGCCTGCTCCTTCTGGTTCTGCCCAAACCGATATTCTGAGTCGTCCAGTGACGGATTCAGCGCTTCCTCAGCGGCGGCCGCACGCTGCTGTTCCGTAGCCACCTCATAGGTGCCCGGTTCTGCGATCCGCTGTGCGTTCTCGGCTTCGACGCGGTGAATACCTTCCTCGCCGGTCTCGTTGTTTCGGAAAAACGCATTGTAACTGCCGTCCGGATTCTGGTTCAGCACCTCGCCCATGTTTCCGCGGTCTGCCGTGCGGATCATGTCATTCTGCTGGATTTCCGGCATAACAGCGCCGGTCTTCACTCCCTGCTCATTCAGCTGTGCGTTCAACTGACGGATTTCGTCCATCAGTTGATTACGGCGCTGCATTTCGGCCACCGAGAGCCGCCCGTCTCCCTGATCGAGCTCCTGCAGTTCCGTCCAAGCATTGTTCAGCCGGTCCTGCAGGTCGATAAAATTATTCTGCGTCTGAGTATCCATCTGCTGCATCGCCTGTACCGCCGCACGCTGATTGAGCGCTCTGTTTTCCTGCTCCTGCAGGTACTGTGCTGTCTCGGCCTTTTCCTGCAGATCAAGATGATTCTGCAGATCCGCGTCATAATTCGCAGTCAGCTCAGCACTCCGTGCCGCATTCTGCCGCTGCATATCGGTCAGCGCGTTTACCATCTTGTTCTGCGCGGTCTGCACCGCACGTTCTCTGATCGGTCCTTCCGGCAGCTTACGCGCCGCCTGCAGCTCGCTGTCGAGCTGTACAAGCTGCTGCACCTGATTGTAATCGTATGCATCAGCAGCATTCATACGCTCCGTATCTGTTGCCGCTCTCGAACCGACCGCACCCGCCGTACCAAACACTAAGCCGCCGAACGCGCCGCCTGCGGCGCTCTGGGTCAGCTCCGCAAGAGAGAACTTTGCGTCCGGATCGTTTGCCGCCAGATCCGCAACATAGTTCATGAAATAGCTTGCGCTTTCCTCTGTCGCCTCCTCACCCATCTGGATGAGGATATTTTTTACGGCATTCACGCCGCCGGAGTGCAAAATCTTGCTCATCTGACCGAGCGGCAGTCTTTCGGTTGCCGCCTCAATCGCACCCGAGGTCAACCCTCGCGTCAGCGACTCCCGCGCACCCTTGCCCTGCTCATTCAGTTCAAACGAGCGCTGGCCTGCAGCCTGGCCGCCCATCATGATCGAGCCGACCGCCGGACCCACGACCGGAATCGCACTTGCCGCCATCAACGGCGCATTGCCCGCAAGGGAAATGCCCTGTTCGGTCAGCCAGCGCGGCGCAGGCGCTAAACCGGCCTCGGCGTTTGCCTGTGCCTCGGCTGCCTCGCGCAGCATACGCTGTGACCATTTGTTGGGGTCTACGCCCTTGTTTACGGTCAGCTCGTTCTTGCGTTTTTTAACCTCCTGCAGTTGATCGTAAACAGCCTGATAATCTGCCGGAACCGAGCCGTCTGCCGCCGTGCTGTTCATGCCCTGCAGGGTGAGTTCAAGTGTCTGCTCCTGCTCCTCAAGCTGGCGGTATTCCTCACTCTGGCGGCTTTCTTCCATGTTCGCGCTTACCTGCCGCGAGGTATCCACGAGGGACGGCAGCGAAGCGATCCACCGCTTGCCGACTGCCTCCAGGCTGTTGCCGAGACGGTCCGCCGCGTGCCGCAGGTCAATGTTTTCCTGCACATACGCAAGCGTCTGCTCGTCCGCACCGGCGGCTTTCAGCCGGTTCATGATATCGTTCGCGTTGTCGCGCGGCTGATAGGTAAGGCCGTACCGCTTCATAATGCGGCCCATCTCATCGGTAAGCTCCTGACGTGCCCTGTCGCGGCTCTGCGTGTCCTCGCTGCTCCACGTCTCATCCGAGCGGTTAAACAGGTCATGCATCGTCTTGTGTGCATTATAGCCTGTCTGGCCGCTGAAATAGTCCTCATCCAGTCCCTGCGCCGCCTGCATGGCGGTCGGGTAGACAGTTGCCTTGTCTGTCTTACCCATCACGCCGGAAGTATGCAGCAACTGTGTTGCCTGATTCAGCCGTTCGGTCGGCGTGCTGCCGTAGGCCATGCGCACACCGGCGGTCATTTCGTGGCCGTACTTATCAAAAGAGGCGCCGGTCTGCGGGTTGTACTCATAACCCAGCTTGCGCCGCAAGGCATCGTTCTGCGCGTGCAGCTGTGCCCTCTTGTCCGGGTCACTGGTTTTGTGCCACTCCATAGAGTTTTTGAGCAACTGCGTCAGCGTCGGGTTGCCGACGCCGCTGCTCTTGTTCGCAGTAGATACGTTCTGCCGCGGATTGCGCCGCTGCTCTGCCGCCTTTCTTGCCGAAAAAAGCTGATCCTGCTGACTTGCCGCATACGGCTGACTTCTTGTCACGCTGCCGCCGGTCAGATAGGTGCTTGCGGGCTGCCGCACATTGTTCTGCTGCGTGCTCCGGCTGCCTGTACCGGAAAGGCTCTGCCGCGTGTTCCCGCGCTGCTGAAAAACCGTGTTCCGCTGCTGAGAAGCCGCATACGGCTGACTTCTTGTTGTGCCGCCGCCGGTCAGATAAGTGCTTGCAGGCCGATGTGCATTCTGGTGCGCCTGCACGCGCTGCTGTTCTCCGCTGCGCGCCGCCGTTGCACGGCGGCTGTTGTCCTGATGTGCCGGCTTCTGCGGAACAACCTGCGGCACCTTCAGCAGCGCGGACGTTTTGTTCTTGTTTTTCTTCTTCTCGTAATCGCTGTAAAAACTCATATGAACCTCCTAAAGAGAGAAGGCGGCGAAAATCGCCGCCTTCTGGCGTAGTTAAAGCTGGTTAAGCTGCCACTGAGAATACTTGTTGGAAAGGTTCTGACCGGTAGTCTGAGCCTGCATGTACGCAATCTGCGCATTGATATACTCAATCTGCTTAAGCGCCGTCTGACGGTCAACCTTGCCGTTCTCAATGTCCTCCTGCAGCTGACGCTTCTGCATTTCAAGCTGCTGTGCCGCGAGCGTCGCCTGACCATTGTACGTGCCAGTCTGCTCAGCCTGAGAAAGACCAAACTGCTGTCCCCACTGGTTTGCCGAAACGATGTTCTGCGTATTCTCGTAGCGCTTGGCGGCAATCTCCTTATAGAGATTGGCAAGCGCGTTTGCCGCCTCAATATCGCCGGTAAGCTGCGCCTGTGTAATAGCCTGCTCGATCTTGGCGAGCGTCTCGGTCTGCGTGGTGGCGTTGCTGTTCAGTGCGTTCTGGTAGGCGTTGCCTGCGCTGATCTGGCTGGATTCGGTAAGTCCGCTTGTCAGCAAACCATTTGCCGCAAGGTTTTCCGCGTTCGAGCCGCCGGGCTTAATGCTCTGCATATACGCCTTTTCCGCAGCGGCGTTGTTGGCCTCGGTCTGCTTCATCACGTCGTATTTCTGACCGTTCAGACTGGCAACCGCGCTGTCCACCTTGGCCTTGAGTGCCGCCTGCTGCTGTGCCGCAGCGTCCTCCATGTACTTCTTGTAGGCGTCAAAGCCGCTATTGAGCTGATTGCTCATCTGCTTGCCCAGTACATTGCCGCTCACATAGCCCTTGCCGATGTAGTCCGAGCCGTCCGAGCCGCCGGAATAGCCGTACTGCGCACGCAGCGCCTCGGCGTCCGCATGGGCGGATTTCATAGCCGCAGTGTCACCGCGCGCCTGTGCTTCCGCATAGCGCTTTTTGATCGCCGCCATCTGGGCGGAATCCTCCACGCTCGTGTCCTTAATGGTCTGGTCGTTATGTGAGCCGAGTGGCGTATAAGTACCGCTGCCAGACGAACCGCCGCCCGAGCCGCCGGTGCCGGAAGCGCCGCCGTAAGTGAACGTCTGGCCGCCCTTGCTGATGGTGGTCGTGCCGTCGCTGTTCTTCTTCCAGGTCGAGCCGTCCGAGCCGGTCATGGTCGAGCCTGCAGCCGCACTCGAAACAAAATTCTTGCCCTTGTCCGAGCCGATAGAGTACGAGCCGCCCTTGCCGGTTGCCGCCATCGAAGCGCCGGACGAGCCGGAGGACGAGGATCCGCTCGAACCGGAAGAACCCGAGAAACTGCCCGAGGACGATCCGCCGGAGCTGCTCTTGCTTGCCTTTGCCGCTGCAGCTGCCGCCTTAACAGCGCCCGCCAGCATAGAACCCAGTCCCATTTACTTCACGCCCTTTCCGAGCAGACCTAAACGCTGTAAAATCACCGCAAGCTGTTCGCGCGTCAGCGAACTCTGCGGCTTGGTACCGTCCATAATGCCGGCGTCTGTCGCCGCCTGCCAGGCCTCGGCAGCATACGGATGCGGCTTCTGGTTGGCCTTTTCCGCCTGATAACGGTTGAGATATGCGGTAAACTCTTTATCAGTCATAGGTTTTTCCTCCTTTGGAGTTTCTTTGGCCGTCAGTCGTGCCTTGAACGACTTCCACTGGCTCTCATCACGCACCCACGGTTCCGGGCAGTCTTTACCGGTTACGTCGTAGTGGCGTACAACGTGGTCTGCGTCAATGTTGTACTTTGCCATAAGCATTTTTACAAGCTCGACCGTACGATCCACAGTCTGTGCAGTGAAAATAAACTTACCGTTCACCTTGTCGCTACACATTTCCACGCCCAGAGAATTTCTGTTCATACAGATACCATGCAGAGGATGGTGCGAGCTTTCAAACGATCCGCCGCAGTGCCACGCACCGTCCGAATCGCGGACGCTCTGCACAACACTGTTCTCGTCCACAAAATAGTGCGCCGACGCCTGTACGCTGTTATTATGGAAATACTGTGCATTATTCATTGCAGTGTCACCGTTGTTCGCCGTGTAATGCATCACAATGTATTTAATGCTGTTTCCGCCTCGGCCTGAGTAAAAGTTGCTCGAATTCGCCTGTAAGAACGGAATATTCATACTTACTTCTCCTTGTTCGGCCTGTCGTAGCCGAGTGCCGTCTTGCTGTCTCCCACGCCTGCCGTAGTCGGGTCAATAAATACCGACAGGATAGCAAGCGCCATCGTGCACAGCTGCACCGGATTACTCAGTACCGCCTTGATGCCGTCCAGCACCGCCGCCCACGAGGTAAACGTCATCGGATCCACGCCGATGGCGGTAATGGCAACGGAAACAACGCCAACCCAGAACCACGGATTGCGAAAGCGTACCGGAATATTAACTTTCATGTTCTAAATCCTCCAAATCGTCAATACGGTGGTTTGCCACTTTCACTTTCTCATCCATCACGGCAAACTCCTGTTCGAGCTTATACGTGCGCGTGATGAGATTGTTGTGCTTCTCCACCTTCTTCTCCAGCTGCTCAATGCGGTAATTCGTGAGATTGCTCGACAGCGCAATACCGCCGAGCGTTCCCACGAGCGTTCCCATCAGCGACAGCGCCGCTGTAATTACTTCCGCCGGCACATCAAGCCTCCATCGTACCGCCGAACTCGGACGGTACCAGTTCCGGCAGACCGCTGTCGAGCAGGATCTCCGCCACCTTGGCCTTGAGTGCCTTGGGCACCTCGTCGAACTTCGTCTTGCCGAGAATCACTCTCTGTGCGAAAAACATTGCCATCATAATTACCAACCTTTCTAAATAATGTAGAAAATTAAACTTCATCGTTGTAGACCTGAACGGCCATTTCAGCGATGCAGTCCTCGATAAAGTCGCTGCGTTCGGTTGCGGCGCTGACCTGCGCCTTAAGCAGCTTGTTCTCCTTCTCGCTCTCGACCAGCCGGGCAGAGATCGTGTCCAGCGCAGCCGCTGTTCCGTCCACCGCGCGGGTGTACACGGCGGTGACACTCGTCGGATCGGCGGCTGCGACCGTGGCCGTCTTGAGCGCGTACCCTGCCAGCACCTCAACCGGATCACCGGCATCGGTCTTGACTGTGAGCACAGCGGAATCCAGTGCAAGCACGGCCTCGACCGACGTTTCCGCAAAGGGGATCGTCAGCAGGTCGCCGTCGGTCTGGTAGTCCAGAGCCTTGATTTCGTTGATTTTCATTTGTCCTTCCTTTCTGTGGTCAGTTCGCCACATACTTATTGTATTGATGCCTTACGCCTTCCTCATTCAGCTCGGCGTAGATCTGCGTCGTTGCAATGTCTTCGTGACCGAGCAGGCGCTGGATAACGGTTACGTCCATGCCTCCGTTTAACGCATGGGTCGCAAACGTGTGCCGGAGCAGATGCGGGTGTACCCTGCCCTCCAGTCCGGCGCGCTCACTCAGGCTGTGGACGATACGCTGAATGGCACGCGGCTTGAGCGGCTCGAAGGGCGATTTGCTGGACACAAACAGGCCGTCGCCGCCCTTGCGGGATACCATATACTCCTCAATCATCAGCCGCGCACGAACCGAGAAGTACACCACACGGTCCTTGTCACCCTTGCCGGTGACCTGCACCGACCGGTCTGCGAGATTGAGATCTGCCGCACGCAGCTGCGCGACTTCGCTCAAACGGCAGCCAGTAGATACAAGGAACTCAATCAGCGCTTTCTCCCGGTACGTCTTGCAGGCATCGCGCAGACGTTCCAGTTCCTCAACCGTGAGGGCCTGACGAGCACCCTTCTTGTCCAGCTTGAGCGACTTGATCTTGCTCATCGGGTTCTTCTTAATGCGTTCCTCGGTGTGAAGCCATCCAAAGAACGCACGCAGTGTGTTGATGTGCGTTTGCAGCGACGTGTCTTTCAGGTGACGCGTTTCATCGAGGTACGAAATGTAGCCGCGAATGTCGTCGGTCGTAACCTTGGCAGCGCTCTTGTTCACCCTGGCGGCAAACATTTCGAGGTTGCAGCGGTAGTTCCCCAGGGTCTTGTCGGACAAGCCGTCAATGCGCTTTGCGCCCAGATAATACTTGATTCTCCGGTTCAAATCGCTGCGCTGCTCGTCCGATTCTTTCGTGATAGAATAGTCCTTTAAGATCGCGGCGAGCGCTTCGACGGTCACAGGCATACCTCCGGAAAAAGTTTCGGAAAGCCGCTTTGCGAGTTCTGTTTTTGCGTTCATAACGTGTTTCCCCTTTCGGATTTGGTGTATCTTCCATTATACACGAAACCCGAAAATAAGGGCGTTTTTGTGCGCATTAGACCGCTATG
>NZ_QUDX01000049.1:372-578 GCF_003477715.1 Butyricicoccus sp. AF35-5AC | reverse complement strand
GAAACCGCCCCGATTGTGCGGCTGATTTTCGGATATGCCCTAAATGGTCATGGTCCGAACTATATCCGCAGACGGCTGGAGGAAGAAAAAATCCCATGCCCCACATGGTGGAACCGGGAACGGGGACTTCGCAATACACGCACCAAATGGGAAAAGAAAGACCCGGAAAACGGGCGGTATATGTGGGACTTCTCCGTTATCAAAGA
>NZ_QUDX01000049.1:0-362 GCF_003477715.1 Butyricicoccus sp. AF35-5AC | reverse complement strand
GACCCGGAAAACGGGCGGTATATGTGGGACTTCTCCGTTATCAAAGACCTTTTGATGAATCCCGTCTACACTGGGGCGATTGCTTCCCAGAAAAAGGACTACCGTTTCAAAATCGGCACGATTGGGGAAAAGAAGCCGGAGGACTGGATTGTGGTGGAGGGACAGCATGAACCGCTGATTGACCGCATGAACTTTGACATTGTGCAGAACAAGCTGAAATCCCGCCAGCGTCCGGGGCAGACCAATGAAATCAGCCTGTTTGCCGGACTGATAAAATGCGGCGAGTGTGGGAAGTCGCTGACGATACGCTACACAAATGCAAAACATCCCCAGCGGATTTACTCCTGCAAGACCTACAATGC
>NZ_QUDX01000048.1:373-582 GCF_003477715.1 Butyricicoccus sp. AF35-5AC | reverse complement strand
GGTCACTGGATTATCGAAATGTCGGAAATGATGGCAACCGCCAACGCCAAGAGCATTGAGGAAATCAAGTCATTTTTAAGCCGACAGAAAGAGGTCTACAAGATACCTTATGAAACCCACCCGGCAGACCGCCCCCGTCAGTGCGTGTTTGGCGGCACTTCCAATGCCCTTGACTTCCTGCCCCTTGACCGTTCCGGCAACCGCCGCTT
>NZ_QUDX01000048.1:0-363 GCF_003477715.1 Butyricicoccus sp. AF35-5AC | reverse complement strand
CAATGCCCTTGACTTCCTGCCCCTTGACCGTTCCGGCAACCGCCGCTTTATCCCCGTCATGGTGTACCCGGAGCAAGCCGAGGTTCACATTTTGGAGGACGAAGCCGCTTCCAGAGCCTATATCGAGCAGATGTGGGCAGAAGCGATGGAGATTTACCGAAGCGGAAGGTTCAAGCTGGCTTTCAGCCCCGCCATGCAGCGGTATCTCAAAGAACACCAGCGGGATTTTATGCCGGAGGACACCAAAGCCGGAATGATACAGGCGTATCTTGATAAGTACACCGGGAGCATGGTCTGTTCCAAGCAGCTCTACAAGGAAGCTTTGAACCATGCTTTTGACGAGCCGAAGCAATGGGAAATCCG
>NZ_QUDX01000047.1:363-624 GCF_003477715.1 Butyricicoccus sp. AF35-5AC | reverse complement strand
AAACATCCCCAGCGGATTTACTCCTGCAAGACCTACAATGCCTTTGGAAAGAACCACTGCACCCAGCACCGGATTGATTATGACACCCTTTACAGCCATGTGCTGCGGAAAATCCGGGAATGTGCCAGAGCTGCCCTGATGGACGGGGAAGCGGTTGCCGACCGCCTGACCAATACCTGTGAAGCCGAGAAGCGGGAACAGCGTGAAGCAATGGAACGCTCCCTTACAAGGGACGAGGAACGGATTGAGGTTCTGGACAAA
>NZ_QUDX01000047.1:0-353 GCF_003477715.1 Butyricicoccus sp. AF35-5AC | reverse complement strand
TCCCTTACAAGGGACGAGGAACGGATTGAGGTTCTGGACAAACTGGTCATGCGGCTTTATGAGGACATGGTTGCAGGGCGTATCAGCGAGCAGAATTTCAACACCATGCTGGAAAAGACACAGACCGAGCAGACGGAGCTTAAAGCCAGAGTGTCCGAGGGCAGAAAGCGGCTGTCCGATGAAGTCCAGCTTGCCAATGACGCAAAACAATGGGTGGAAGCCATTCAGGAATATGCCAACATCACAGAGCTGGACGCAGCCACCCTTAACCGCTTAATCAAAGAAATCGTTGTGCATGAACGCATTGACGATGATAAAACAAGACACATTTCTATCGAAATTCATTTTAATCT
>NZ_QUDX01000046.1:0-659 GCF_003477715.1 Butyricicoccus sp. AF35-5AC | reverse complement strand
TATAAACGATAATTTAGCGGCTTAAAGTTGGACAGCACAGACATCAATCTCGCCGGACATCAACTTGGGCAGCAGAGAGTCACGGATTGCTTCCAATCGGCAGTTTTCTTCGTAGTTGGCGCGGATTAACTCATCTATCGGATGAGCGACAACCTCAAACTGATCGATTTCAGTTACAGGAGGAATATCAATCGGTATGGCATTGAGTGCATCCCTATTGATGGAGCCGAAGACTGTACCCTCGCCATTAAAAACATCAAGCTGAGACCTGAGTGCAAACATAGTATAGAGAACAAACGAACTGTGACCAGTTTTACTATGAATAGCACCTAAGCCGCGCCCAATGCAGCATCTCTCGTACGCTATATTGAGATCACCCACGGGAGCGCGGACGCTGAGAAGGACATCGCCAGCCTCAGCCTTGCGTTTAGGTTCGGTGGTAAAAAGCCGCCGTTTGGGAAAACGAAATCCAAATTCGGCTCGTCCCTGATAGAAAACCTCGCCAACACCGTCTTCGTTGTAGCTGCTGCCACTCGGAGACTGCCCCATTGTGATGACTGCAATGTCACTGAGAGTTCCAGAGGTAACATTGCTGTCGGAGCTGTTGAGGAACATTTCAGCATACAATGACATCGCTTGCTGCTGTAAATTATCGTTTA
>NZ_QUDX01000045.1:0-823 GCF_003477715.1 Butyricicoccus sp. AF35-5AC | reverse complement strand
TCCACCGACTTTATGGACGTTATCAACAATCCTGAGGTAGACGTAGTATTCGTTTGCTCCTCCACTGACACGCACTGCGATGTTTCCATGGCAGCAGTTCAGGCTGGCAAGCACGTATTCTGCGAGAAGCCGATCGACTATGATATCGACAAGATCAAGAAGCTGCTCGCACTCGTTGAGGAGAAGGGCGTGAAGTTCCAGGTAGGCTTCAACCGCCGCTTCGACCACAACCACAAGGCAGTTGCAGACGCAGTTAAGGACGGCACGATCGGCGATCCGCATATCGTTATCGTTTCCTCCCGTGACCCGGAGCCGCCCCCGGCTTCCTACGTTGCAGTTTCCGGCGGTATCTTCTACGATATGATGATCCACGACTTCGATATGGTTCGCTACGTAACCGGTTCCGAGGCTGTTGAGATCTCCGCTGTTGGTTCCTGCCTCGTTAACCCGAACCTGCAGGAAGAGTCCGGCATTCCGGACGTTGACACCGCTGTTGTTACCATGAAGATGGCTAACGGCTGCATCGCTGTTATCAACAACTCCCGTCAGGCAGTTTACGGCTACGACCAGCGCGTTGAGGCGTTCGGCTCTAAGGGCATGGCTTCCGATGCCAACGACCTGCTGAACACCACCACCGTACTGACCAAGGACGGCGCTCACTCCGAGAAGCCGCTGTGGTTCTTCCTCGAGCGTTACAACCAGGCATTCATCAACCAGGTTATCTCCTTCGTTGATGCAATCAACAACGATACCCAGACTGTTGTCGGCGCTATCGACGGCCTGCGTCCGGTTCTCATGGCTAAGGCTGCTACCGAGTCCTGCC
>NZ_QUDX01000044.1:0-845 GCF_003477715.1 Butyricicoccus sp. AF35-5AC | reverse complement strand
AAGGTCTCCGCCATGGTCGGGATGAGCAGATAGTCGGCAGCGGTCAGGGCGTTCACGGTCAGCAGACCGAGTGACGGCGGACAGTCGATGAGGATGTAATCGTATTCTTCCGCAACGCCGGTCTGCTCGTCGCGCAGCTTCTCGCGGAGCGTCATCTCTTTGCCGACGTTGTGCAGCTCCTGCTCAATGCCCGCAAGGATGGTATTGGCCGGAATGATATCGCAGCTGGATGTGTGCTGGATGGCCTCCCGCGCCGAGGCCGTTCCCTTCATGACCTCGTACATGGTCGCGCTGTCCTGATTCTCGGCAGCTACCGACATCGACAGGTTGCCCTGCGGGTCGCAGTCGATCGTCAGCACACTGAAGCCCTGCTTTTTCAGACCAGCCGCCAGAATGCCTGTCGTTGTGGTTTTCGCAACGCCGCCTTTCTGGTTGGCCAGTGCAAATATCGCAGACATGTTCTCCACCTCTTTCAACTTTGTAAAGTTATAACTGTTTAACGTTACTCTTATTATATACCTGTGCAGTTATAACGTCAAGACTGTGTAACTTTATAACGTTATCTCTTTTTATAAGTTCAGAGATTCGTTCAGATCGTGTATTTCTCACTCTTTTCTCTCCTTTTCTGTCAGAAAGATTGAGTAGTAAAGTTTGAATAAAGAAGTTTTAGTAGGTAAGGATTTTAGTATATCAGCCTGTTTTGCATCTGCTCAAAAAGCATCTTATCTTTCAGCATACTGCCTGTAAACAGAGTACCCTGTAAAATCAGGGTAATGGTATGACAGACAAAGAAAAATGACGGTCTTTCTGCCGTCATCGGTGTTTGGGGATGGAAATATGATTTT
>NZ_QUDX01000043.1:0-886 GCF_003477715.1 Butyricicoccus sp. AF35-5AC | reverse complement strand
CGCTCGGTGCGCGTGAGCAGTACGCCGTCGATCCTGAGCGCCGGATTGGTGTATTTCTTTACCGACTTGTAAGTATCATACAGCTGGGTGATGCCGGACGCCGCAAAGGTCTCCGCCATGGTCGGGATGAGCAGATAGTCGGCAGCGGTCAGGGCGTTCACGGTCAGCAGACCGAGTGACGGCGGACAGTCGATGAGGATGTAATCGTATTCTTCCGCAACGCCGGTCTGCTCGTCGCGCAGCTTCTCGCGGAGCGTCATCTCTTTGCCGACGTTGTGCAGCTCCTGCTCAATGCCCGCAAGGATGGTATTGGCCGGAATGATATCGCAGCTGGATGTGTGCTGGATGGCCTCCCGCGCCGAGGCCGTTCCCTTCATGACCTCGTACATGGTCGCGCTGTCCTGATTCTCGGCAGCTACCGACATCGACAGGTTGCCCTGCGGGTCGCAGTCGATCGTCAGCACACTGAAGCCCTGCTTTTTCAGACCGGCCGCCAGCGTGCCTGTCGTTGTGGTTTTCGCAACGCCGCCTTTCTGGTTGGCCAGTGCAAATATCGCAGACATGTTCTCCACCTCTTTCAACTTTGTAAAGTTATAACTGTTTAACGTTATTCTTATTATATACCTGTGCCATTATAACGTCAAGACTTTGTAACTTTATAACGTTATCTCTTTCTATTGGTTCTAAAATTCGTTCAGATCGTGTATTTCTCACTCTTTTCTCTCCTTTTCTGTCAGAAAGATTGAGTAGTGAAGTTTGAATAAAGAAGTTTTAGTAGGTAAGGATTTTAGTATATCAGCCTGTTTTGCATCTGCTCAAAAAGCATCTTATCTTTCAGCATACTGCCTGTAAACAGAGTACCCTGTAAAATCAGGGTAATGGTATG
>NZ_QUDX01000042.1:605-979 GCF_003477715.1 Butyricicoccus sp. AF35-5AC | reverse complement strand
GACCGCTATGGCGGCGATTGCAGCGTCCAGCACGGCCCGCACAGCTATCACGAACTCTGCAACAGCAAAGAACGCCCTTGCCTCCAGCCCTTTGAAAAAAACCGTGACAAAGGGCAACGGAAACGGTTGGGAGAACCGTACCATCCGCAATGGCATGGGATATCTAATCAGTTGCTACAACGCAAACAGCGGTGGAGAGGCTGGATCTACTTGGTACAAGTTGGATGGGGCGCAAACCAGCCAGCCCGCAGGCACTACAAATGTGGGGAAATTTTTCACATCTTCCTTGGCAATTTACTGGTGGTCTTCTACCTCCAGCGTGACCTATATCCCCTGTTAAAATAGCAGCTCTCAGCTACGCATTAACATTCTAA
>NZ_QUDX01000042.1:0-390 GCF_003477715.1 Butyricicoccus sp. AF35-5AC | reverse complement strand
AGTGGGTAAAAACACCTGCAAACGGTCAAGTGGTACGCCTTAGAATGTTAATGCGTCCTTGCTCAGCACTGAAAATAGTCGATCCAATCATCTCTATCAGTATCATTCTTCATGTAGGTAGCAATCTTTTTGTACTGCTTAAAGTAAGCATATTTACCCTTATAGCTATCCCACTTCGGCTTGCTGCCATCGGACAGGGTGGCATATCCGTACTGAGACATATCGAAAGCATTATCGTTGCTAATCTGAAGAATAATAAACTTGCCGGACAGGCTTGCGCTGGCACCACTCATGCGCTTTTTCTTCGCATAAAGTGCATCTAAAGCCGTTGTGCTGGCAGCAATAGCGCTCAAAGCTGTACTCGACGCTGCAATCGCCGCCATAGCGGTC
>NZ_QUDX01000041.1:0-1096 GCF_003477715.1 Butyricicoccus sp. AF35-5AC | reverse complement strand
AACCTCGCCGATTTTTCCGGCGTATGGGTATTCTGTGAGCAGCGCCAGGGCGAGCTGCAGCCGACCGTACTCGAGCTGATCTCTGAGGCACGCAAGCTGGCAGACGACATGGGCACTGAAGTTTGCGGCCTGCTGCTTGGCGGCAAGGGCGTAGGCGAGAAGATGGCAAAGGAACTGGGCGCTTACGGCGCTGACAAGGTTCTGGTTTGCGAGAGCGACCTGCTCGAGACCTACACCACCGATGCATACGCAAAGGTTCTGTGCGACACCGTTATGGCTAAGAAGCCGGAGATCCTGCTGATCGCCGCTACCAACATTGGCCGTGACCTCGGCCCGCGCTGCGCAGCTCGCCTGCACACCGGTCTGACCGCAGACTGCACCCACCTCGACGTAGACGTAGAGAAGTACGCTGCATTCCTGCAGGATGCTTCCACTCTGCCGCAGGCTCAGATCGATGCTCTGAACCGCGAGGACCGCAACCTGAAGATGACCCGTCCGGCATTCGGCGGTCACCTGATGGCTACCATTATCTGCCCGCGCTTCCGTCCGCAGATGGCTACCGTTCGTCCGGGCGTACTGAAGAAGGGCGAGTACAACGAGGCTAAGGCTAACGCAGTAGTTGTTGAGCCGGTAGCTTTCGAGCTGTCCGAGGCTGACATCAAGACCAAGGTTCTCGAGGTCGTTAAGGAAGCTAAGGAGCTGGTTGACCTGACCGGCGCTGAGGTAGTTGTATCTGTAGGCCGTGGTATCTCCAAGGACGTTGAGACCGGCATCAAGCTGGCTGAAGAGCTGGCTGGCCTGTTCGGCGGCGTTGTTGGCGGTTCCCGTGCTGCTATCGACTCCGGCTGGCTGTCTGCTGACCACCAGGTTGGTCAGACCGGCAAGACCGTACATCCGAAGCTGTACGTTGCTCTGGGCATTTCCGGTGCTATCCAGCATAAGGCTGGCATGCAGGATTCCGAGTGCATCGTAGCAGTTAACAAGTCTGATTCCGCTCCGATCTTCGACGTAGCTGACTACGGCATCTGCGGCGACCTGTTCAAGGTTGTTCCGATGATGATCGACGCAATCAAGGCTGCTAAGGAGTCTAAGTAAT
>NZ_QUDX01000040.1:816-1268 GCF_003477715.1 Butyricicoccus sp. AF35-5AC | reverse complement strand
ATTCGTGGATTACTTAACAAATTAGAAGGAGGTATTTTATATGTTTAAAAAAGCTTTTTGGGTTCCTTATGAGGATAGTGCCAATTACCCAACTCTTGCAAAAACTATGGAAGCAATTTCAAAGTATTGTGAAGAAAATGGTGAGTCTTATACATTTATTAACGATGACGAAGTGGAGATAAATGGAAAAAGATATGAAATATATAGGGGCTACGAAAATGGTAGTAGGGGAAATTACGGCATAAAATGTAAAGAAAAATAAATCCAATTTGTTATTCTACACACATCGGGTCAACTTGCCCCGAACTTCTACAACTAAATACCCGCCGCCCACACAGCGGCACACCGAGCAGGAAATCTGAAAAAGGTCTCCTGCTTTTTTTCTGCCCAAAATGAGGTGGTAAAACACCACCCCATCCACCAATTACCGAAAGGAGGGACACGAAATGCCC
>NZ_QUDX01000040.1:0-806 GCF_003477715.1 Butyricicoccus sp. AF35-5AC | reverse complement strand
CACCGCATCCGTCAATTACAGAAAGGAGGGACACGAAATGCCCTGCCCACACAACGAAATTTCTATTGTGCAGCGCAGCCAGCGGCAGTCTGCGGTTGCCGCCGCTGCTTACCAGAGTGGCGAAAAGCTGTTCTGTGAATACGACCAGCAAGTGAAGCACTACCCGGAAAAGCGTGGTATCGTCCACAATGAAATCCTGCTCCCGGCAAATGCCCCACAGGAATATGCAGACCGCAATACTTTATGGAACGCCGCCGAAGCGGTGGAGAAGCAATGGAACTCCCAGCTTGCAAGGCGGTGGGTGCTTACCATCCCAAGAGAGATACTGCCTGACCAGCACGCTGTCCTTGTCCGGGAGTTTTGTGAGCAGCAGTTTGTTTCCAAAGGCATGATTGCTGATTTTGCCATCCATGCCCCCATCCGCCGGGACACAATCCTCACGCCCATGTCCTGCTCACTATGAGGGCAATGGACGAGCATGGAAAATGGCTTCCCAAGAGCCGCAAGGTTTATGACCTTGACGAGAACGGGGAACGGATAAAGCTGCCATCCGGCAGGTGGAAAAGCCACAAGGAGGATACGGTGGACTGGAACGACCAGAAGTATTGTGAAATCTGGCGGCATGAATGGGAGGTCATCCAGAACCGCTATCTGGAAGCCAATGACCGCCCGGAGCGTGTGGACTTGCGTTCCTATGCCAGACAGGGGCTTGATATAGTCCCCACTGTCCATGAGGGGGCTGCTGTCCGCCAGATGGAAAAGCGTGGTATCCAGACGAATATCGGCAACCTGAACCGGGAAATCAG
>NZ_QUDX01000004.1:220190-238488 GCF_003477715.1 Butyricicoccus sp. AF35-5AC | reverse complement strand
TGTGACTTCCAGCGATTTACCAAGAGTAAAAAACTCTCGAAATTTCAGGTTCGCACTACAACCTTCGTTCTTTTGAACAAAAGTTTAAGCACATCGTTGTTTAATTTACAAGGTACAATCTGCTGTTTTCAAAGAGTTTTCACAACTTTTCGTTGTTCTTAACTGCTCATCAACAGCTTATTTAGTATATCAAAACCAGAAGCGTTTGTCAAGAACTTTTTTCAAATTCTTTTTCAGAACCTCAATCGGTTCTAAACCAAACTTCTCGGTTTTGCGCCTGCCTCTGCGAGACAGCTTTAATAGAATACCAAATCCCGGAGCATTTGTCAAATACTTTTTTTCGTTTTTTGCAAAGAATTTTGCTGCAAACAAAAAACGGCGGCTCACGCCGTCGTTTTCTCTTTCTCCCGATGTTCGGACAAAATCAGACCGCCTAGCGCCAAAACCGTGCCCAGCCACATGATTGGCGTCATGGTTTCGTGCAGAATCAACGCTGAGCTCACTATTGTAATAACCGGCGTTGCATAAATGTACACGCTGGTTTTCACCGGACCAAGCAGGAAAACCGCGCGATTCCACGTCACAAAGCACGTTGCAGACGCACAAAGGCCCAGAAACAGCAGATTTGCCAGATGAACCGGCTGCGTCCACACGCTCAAACCGGACGGAAACCCTTCAATCACCGCAGGAACGAGCAAAAACAGCAAACCGTATCCAAAAATGCGGCAGGTAAGCGGAATGGTACGGTAGCCCATGTGACCAAGCTGGCGCACGAGCACCGAGTACACACCCCAGACCAGCGCCGCGCCTACGCCGAGCAGTGCGCCAATCGGGCTGAAATGCAGCTCACTGACGCCCGCGAGCGACACGAGCGCGACACCCGCCATCGCACAAACAAAGCCGAAAAAGAACCATTTGCTGAGTTTTTCGTGCAGCACGACCGCTGCGATCAGCGCGGTAAACAGCGGCGCTGCCGCTACGATAACACCGACCAGCGACGCGGAAATGTACGTCAGCGCAATATTTTCCATCAAAAAGTACAGCGTAACGCCCGAAAGACCGGCCAGTGCAAACAATCCCTCATGCCACCGTTTCTGCGGGCGCATGAGGCCCTTGCCCACGATGAGCAGCGCCAGAAAGCCGAGCGTGAACCGCGCCACCATAATCTCCAGCGGCGTGAAGGCGCGCAGCAGTACTTTCGTTGAGACAAACGTCGTACCCCAGACAAGCACGCTGAACGCGCCGAACAAATGCCCCTGTATTCTGTGTTTTTCCTGCATGGTATTCTCCTTTTCAGTGAAAACGGGCGGTTACGGCTTGACCCAGTTCTCCTGTCCTGCGAATGCGTTATACGGTGCCGGATTGAAATGATTGATCAGACCGCTTCTGAGCACAACCTGCTGCCGCTCAAATGCCAGCGGAATGAGCGGCATTTCATTCAGGAACGTCGTGTACAGGCCCTCCGTATTCTCGCCGCTGCGGTACGCCGTGATGGCATTGTTCATGTCCTCACTCGAGTACGATCCATAGTTCAGTCTGCCCTGCGGAGACAGCAGCGGGCGCAGATCGAAGTCCGGCGTCAGCTGGGTTTCGCCGTAGTACGCGTCGAACGAGCCACTCTGCAGCATGGAAACATAGGTATCATACGGCTCCTCATCCACCGTGACATTGACGCCGTTCAGCGAATTCCACGAAGCCGCGACCTGTTTTGCCGCCGCTACCTTAAACGCGTTGTCCGAGTTGACGAGCAGGCGGAACGAAAGCTGCACGGTCGCCGCGTCTGTCACTATCGTATCGGTCGAGCCGGAATTATCTGCAGAGTCGGTCGAATCGCCGGAATCCGTGTTCTCATTGTCCAGAAGCACAGCTTTCCCATCCGAAACCGTCGAATCGGTTCGGTTTTTCGACGTGCGCACGGTCAGAAAATCCACCTTGTAATCGGTATCGCCTGCCCGGCCGCTCGTATAATAGATAAAGTCGCCGTCCTCGTCGTAGTAGCCGTCCTCCTCAGAAGTGTCCGAATCATCATCGGAATTGTCCGTAGAATCCGAATCTCCGTCCGAAGAATCGGTATTGCCGTCGCTGCCGCCTGCCGAAGCCGCACCCTCCTGTGCCGCCTCGCGCAGCAGCTGTGCCGCAGTCATCAAATCCGCCGACAGGCTGTACGACACGCCGGTGTCCGCCGGCTGCGGATTGATCGGCAGCACCGCCGGATCGGCATAATCCTGCAGCTGGGTTGCGCACAGACCCTGACGGCTGATCGCCATAGAAAGCGCCTGCCGCACTTTTGCATTCGTGAACTGGCTGTTATTGTAATTCAAACCGATATAATGCAGCATAGCACTGCTCACCGGAACGGTATCGACCTCGCCGGTGAACGCAATATTCTGGTCGTCCGGCGCAATACGGGCGCTGCGCATGATGGATACATCGCCGGTGCGGAAGCTGGTGTCCGCCGCATCCGCGCGCGTCATTTTGACCAGCGTAATGTGCCGAATGGTGCCGAGAAAGCCGCCGTGCCAGTTCTCGTTGGCCTCCAGCGTCCATGCGGCGCCGTTCTGAACCGGCTTGTACGGTCCGGTGCCCTCTGCGAACTCTCCTTCGTCAGTCGTACCCGCCCGATAGATCGGAATATCCAGCAGTTTCGGGAAGTTGACGTTCGGCGACGCAAGCGTAATGCGAACCATGCGCTTTGTCACCGCTTCGATCGAGGAGACCTCGGTCAGTCGGTTGTGATACGGCGAACTTTCGTTTTCCAGCACAGTCTTGAGACTTTCGGCAACATCACTTGCCGTCAGCTCCGCACCCGACCAGAACTTGATGCCCTTTTTTATCATAAAGCTGAACGTGGTTCCGTCGCTCGTATAGTCCTCGCACAGCTCGTTTTCGAGTGTAAAATCGCTTTTTATCTCAAAAAGACCCTCGTAAAGCGCCTCACGCAGCATACTGTTGACCTCGGTGCCGTCCATGACCGGATTGAGCGTTGTGCCCGAGCGATACCACGCCAGACCGAAATACGCGTCCGACACATCCACGTTGTCTACCGGTGCGCCGTCGCCGTCGTTTCCCTGTCCAAATGGGAACGTGCAGCCGCTGAGCACGACCAAAGCCGCCATTGTCAGCGCCAGCGCACGTTTTTTCCAACTTTTCATTGTATTGATCCTTTCGCTTACAGACAGATCATGCCGCCCTGCACGCCGCGCACGCCGTGCGTTACGCGGTGCGACCAGAACTCATCCGAATGACACATGGTGCAGATGCCGCTGTCGATCACATTTTCCGCCGAAAGTCCGGCATCCTGCAGCAGCTTTACGCCAATGCCCTGCAGGTCCACATGGAATTTCGGACCTTTCTCCATGATGAACGGATGCACCTGTGCACCGAGCAGCTCTTCCATCGCTTCCGGCACATCTGCATCAGTCTCGAAGCACTCCTGCCGGATGGACGGACCGAGCACGGCGATCAGGCTTTCACGTTTTGTGCCGAGCTGCTCCGCCATCACATCAACGGTTTTCGTCAGAATGCCTGCCGCCATGCCGCGCCAGCCGGAATGACACACGCCTGCGGTATGCGTCGCCGGATCATATAATAAGGTGACAACGCAGTCCGCGTAAAAGCCGATGATGGGCGTGTCCGCGAGTGCGGTCACGATCGCGTCCGACTGCCACTCCATCGGGCGGTGCAGCCCCATGCCGACCTTGTCCTCGGTCACGACCGACACCTGCGTGTCGTGGATCTGCTTGGTGAGCGTCATGCGCGTCTCATCCACGCCGAGCGTCTCGCCCAGCAGGCGATAGTTTTCGCGCACATTCTCCAACTCATCACCGCGGTTGAAGCCTAAATTCAGGCTTTCGCACGCGCCCGTGCTCACACCGCCGAATTTGGTGGTGAAGGCATGCCGCACCGGAATCCGTCGGCAGGTATAATATACGAAAGAACCGCGCTGTACGCGGCACATAGACTCGTTCATAGTCGTTCCTCCTCGTCTCTTCCATGAGGGAATACAGAATTATTATAGCAAATCGCCCTGCCGTTCACAAGAGCGCACACCGGCCGTTTTCAAAAAACACCAAAAACCGCGTATGTCAGCTTGTCTTTTTCTTGACAGTTTGACGAATAGGCTTTACAATTAAACATAGTATAATACCTGCTGTAACAGAGCCGGTGCCAATGGTGAGCACGGCTTTTTCAAAGGCATTATCTGATTGAACCGATAGCTTTATTTCTATCGGAACCGCATTTTTCTTTTGACAGCGCAAAACTCTGATTTTTTCGAGCGAAGCTTCGCTTTTTCGGCGTATTCCGCCTTTATTCTTCGTACAGTGCTCATGCGTGCTGCGCGTGTTTCACCGTGGAATCAGCCTGTTTTCTGCCGAACCGTCGCTCTATTGAGAAACAGCACCGCAGATCTGCGGTATTGTCTTGGTTTTGTGCCGTCTCCCAAAATTCGTAAATAGGAGGACACACCAACAGACATGAGCAACATCATCATACCGATCATCACCGGTATCGTGTGTCTCGCAGTAGGCGTAATCATCGGATTCCTGTATCGCAAGAGCGTTGCGGAAAAAGAGATCGGCTCTGCCGAGACCGAGGCCACCCGCATCATCAACGAAGCGATCAAGGCCGGCGAGACCAAAAAACGCGAATCCATACTCGAGGCAAAGGACGAAATCCACAAGCAGCGCGTCGAAGCCGACCGCGAGCTGAAGGAACGCCGCAATGAGACCCAGCAGCTTGAGCGCCGCCTGATTCAGCGCGAGGAAGCACTGGACAAGAAGAGCGACATGCTCGACCGCAAAAATGATGACCTTAACCGCCAGCTGGACGCAAGCCAGAAGGAAAAGGAAGAACTCGAGCGCATCAAGCTCGAGCAGGTAGAAAAGCTGGAGCAGATTGCCAGCATGACCCGCGACGAAGCACGCGAGATGCTCGTCCAGTCCATTGAAAACGAAGCGACCCACGATGCAGCCGTCAAGCTGCGCGAGATCAATCAGCGCCTGAAGGACGAGAGCGAGCAGACCGCCCGCGAGATCATCTCGACCGCAATCCAGCGCTGTGCCGCCGATCAGGTATCCGAGGCGACCGTTTCGGTCGTTCCGCTGCCGAACGACGAGATGAAGGGCCGCATTATCGGCCGAGAGGGACGCAATATCCGCACGCTGGAAACTCTTACCGGCGTAGACCTCATCATTGACGATACGCCCGAGGCGATCACCCTGTCCTCGTTCGATCCGGTTCGCCGTGAAATCGCACGTCTGGCACTCGAAAAGCTGATCGTTGACGGTCGTATCCATCCGGCCCGCATTGAAGAAATGGTTGACAAGGCTCGCCGCGAGGTGGAGCAGATCATCAAGAGCGAAGGCGAGCGTGCTACCTTCGAGACCGGCATCCACGGCATTCATCCGGAGCTGGTCAAGATTCTCGGCCGTCTGCGCTACCGCACCAGTTATGGTCAGAACGTCCTGCAGCACTCCATCGAGGTGGCTCACATTGCCGGCATGATGGCCAGCGAACTGGGTCTCGATCCGGTTCCGGCACGCCGCGCAGGCCTGCTGCATGATATCGGCAAAGCCATCGACCACGAGGTTGAGGGCAGCCACGTTCAGATCGGTGTAGACCTTGCCAAGAAGTACAAGGAATCCCAGCCGATCATCCACGCCATCGAGGCACACCACGGCGATGTGGAGGCAAAGACCATCGTAGCATGTCTGGTCCAGGCAGCCGATGCCATCTCCGCTGCACGTCCGGGCGCTCGCCGCGAGAACCTGGAAAACTATATCAAGCGTCTGGAGAAGCTCGAGAGCATCGCCAACGAGACGCCCGGCGTTTCCGGTTCGTTTGCCATTCAGGCAGGCCGCGAGATCCGCATCATTGTCAACCCGGAGAAGGTTTCGGACGACAAGATGGTGCTTCTTGCCCGCGAAATCGCCAAGAAGATCGAGAACGAGCTGGATTATCCCGGTCAGATCAAGGTCAACATGGTGCGCGAAACGCGCGCGATCGATTACGCAAAGTAAAAAGCATCCCCTGCAAGTATCGCTCTTGCAGGGGATTTTTTCGCCCTTTTTCAGCTTTTAATCTTTATTGCAGACGATGAACCGCACACCGTTCTTCACATTTTCCGCTTTGCAGGTCAGGCCGTGCAGCGCAAGGATTTTCTGCAGAATGGCCAGTCCCAGTCCGTGCCCGCCCGCTCGGTCGCGGGCCTTATCGCCGCGATAGAACATCTCGAACAGGCGCGGCAGCTCGGTCTCCGGAATGGGTTCGCAGTCGTTTTCGACGGTCAGCAGGTGATTGCGGCTGTTCGTCAGCCGAACGGACACGCGCCCGTTTTCCGGCGAATACTTGGCGGCATTCTCCAGCAGACAGCCGACGGCACGCCGCAGCAGCGTTTCGTCGCCGCGAATGCGCACACCGTCCGCAATATCGACGGTCAGGCGGCGTTTTTCAAACAGCGGTGCATACTCGGTCAGCATATCATTTACAAGTGCGGTCAGATTGAGCGTTCTGCGGTTTTTCAGCTCGTCCGTGCGGTCCAGACGGGTGTAATCCAGCATTTCGCGCACAAGGCCGTTCATCCGCGCCGTTTCCTGCTCGATGGCGGCAAGGTAGCGCGCGTTTTCCTCCGGCGAAATGTCCTGCGCGATGGCCTCGGCGTACCCGCCGATGAGCGCGAGCGGCGTTTTCAGGTCGTGGCTGGCCGCCGAGACAAACTGCTGCCGTTTGTCCTCAAGATCGCGCTCACTGTCCCAGCGGGCGTGCAGTGTCGCCGCCATTTCGCTCAGCGCACGGTTGAGTTCACCGATTTCGTCTCCGCGGTTCAGGTCGGGCTTGAACTCGTCAAATGCGAGAATGGATACCCGATTGGCTTCTCTTGCCGTATCAACCAGTGGGTCGGACACCATTCGACGCACAATTTTATAAAAGAGGAACAGGAAAATCAAGTACAGCGCAATCGTGATAGGCAGCATAAGGTGAAAACAAGTACCGTATGCGTTTTCTCGATTGACCAGCGCCGCCGTAGCAAGAAGCACCTCGTCATCATACGGCATCCCCTGAAACGTGCCGACATATCGTTGCGATGCCCGTACCTCCGCCCACTCCTCGTCCGGTATGTTTTCGCCGTCTATCGCCCGCAGTTCGGTATCCAGATAGCGCAGTGCATCAAAGTAGCCTTCCATTACTTCGTCCGTGCGAAATATCCATTTTCCCCGTATGTAATCGTCTTCGTAGGAGCAGAACTGATTGGTTTCCTCAACCGGCATCTGCGCCGTCCATTCCTCATAAGCAATCTGAATTCGATTCGGGAAAAAGACAAATTGTGTATCTGTCTTGACTTGTCGGCCATAGACTGTAATTATAGGCTCAAGGTCGTGATCGTGATTGAATGCCTCGTTCATTTCACGCAGCGATTGCTCGGAGAAACCGCTCAAATCAATACCATAGTACATTGCCGAAGACGCATAATAGTACAGCATCAGCGGCGATCTAATCAGAACCCGCTTATGATTTTCATCATAATACTGTATGATATAGGGCGTATCTACATTATAATAGGGCGTATCTATACCATCTCTCCACAGATTGGCGCGCAGCAGATCGTATTCCGCTGTGCCTTCTGCCGGGTAGTGCGCTGCATCACCTTTCAGGATTTCAAAGTCACGCATTAGCAATTCCGTACTCGCCTGCATTCTGGCCCAAGCTAAATCTTTGGCTTCATCCTGTGCAAGTTCTGCCACTCTCCACACCCACGGCACCACAAACACCGCCAGAATCACCGCCACGATTGCGGTCAGCCTTGCCGCGATGCCGATTTTACGAATCCGCTTTGTCATGTCGATCCCCCCAATCGATAGCCCTTGCCGTACACCGCACGGATATGCTGCGAGGCTGTTCCAAGCGCTTTACGCAGACTGGCAATGTGCCGGTCGATCATGCGCTCGTCGCCGTCGAAGTCCGTGCCCCATACCCGCTCAATGAGCAGGTCGCGCGACACCGTGCGTCCCTGTTCGCGCAGCAGCAGCTCGAGTATCTTCGCCTCCTTGGGACGCAGATTTATTGGGTTTCCGTCCACCGTTACCGTGCCCGAGGCCGTATCCATCAGGATATTCGCGTAGCCGAGCTCACTCGCGCCCAGCCGCAGCCCGCGGGCCCGCCGCATGAGCGCCTGCGCCTTTGCCACCAGCACCGGAAACGAAAACGGCTTGGTGATATAATCGTCCGCGCCCGCGCGGAATCCTGCCAGCGTGTCACCCTCCTGCCCAAGTGCCGTGACGAAAATGACCGGAACGTCGCTCTCCTGCCGCACCGCTTCGCAGACCTCCAGCCCGTTCAGATGCGGCATCATCACGTCCAGCACCAGCAGGTCGAACGGCTGCGCCTGTGGCAGCACGAGCGCCTGTTCGCCGTCATACGCCGGTGTCACCGCCACGCCTGCCGCTCGGAAGAAATCCTGCATCAGCGCGGATAACGCCTTGTCGTCCTCCGCCAAAAGAATGTGTCCTGCCATGGGAATGCCCCCTCTCTATCTGTCATTGGTCTATCCTTTTCCTGTATTTAGTATAGCATAGAATTGTCCATTCTTTATCCAATGAAAAAAGCCTTTCCGAAATTTTTCGGAAAGGCTTTTGTGTAGTTCGATTTAGACAGCTTCTTTACACCTGCGGCGGAATACAGCCGACACCATCCAGAATAAAGTGCGGACGGTATGCGTAATTTTCCACATCCTTGCGGGTAGTGCAGCCGGAGAGCACCAGAACGGTGTCCAGACCGGTTTCAATACCGGCAACAATATCGGTATCCATGCGGTCGCCAATCATAGCCGCCTCGTGCGAATGCACGCCCAGCAGGCGCAGACCGGTACGCATCATCAGCGGGTTCGGCTTGCCGACATAGTATGCGGTCTTGCCGGTGGCCAGCTCAATCGGAGAAACCAGTGCGCGGCACGCCGGAATGATGCCCTGCTCAGACGGGCCGGTCAGGTCGGAGTTGGTCGC
The DNA here is from genome assembly GCF_003477715.1 of Butyricicoccus sp. AF35-5AC. Taxonomy (NCBI): domain Bacteria; kingdom Bacillati; phylum Bacillota; class Clostridia; order Eubacteriales; family Butyricicoccaceae; genus Butyricicoccus; species Butyricicoccus sp. AF35-5AC. Next base: position 229,489 of record NZ_QUDX01000004.1, on the reverse strand, counting down.
GATCAGGCGCGCGCCCTTGTTGATCAGATCGACCGCCTTGAGGATGGTCTGATAGTTGTAGGTGTTGGTTTCACCCGCGATAACATAATCCGGGTCAACATCGTTCATCACGATGCCCGCCTCGTACAGCGCACCAACCAGACCGGGCGCACCGATTACATACGCAGATGCGTGCGGCTTCTGGCTGGCGATGAACTTCGCGGTAGCCAGAGCAGAGGTGTAGAAATGCTCCTCACCGATCTCCAGACCCATGCGGGCCAGCTTCTGCTGCAGCTCAAGCGGCGAACGCTCGGAGGAGTTGGTCAGGAAAAGGAAGCTCTTGTTTTCACGCTGCAGCCAATCTACAAATTCAGGTACACCGGGCAGCAGACGGTTGCCGTGATAGATAACACCGTCCATATCGCAAATGAAGCCCTTCTTGTCGCGAAGCAGCTCTAATTCTTCATTCATTATGCTGATCTCCTTTCGGTAGGCGACCCATGCTGAAACAGCATAGCCGGAAATCTTTTTGTCCATTCTTATTATGCGTAAAATTTCAGCCAACGTCAAGAGCCAACCGAGGAAAAAATGTTAAATCCTCGTAAAGAGCTGACAAGAGAGTGAGGAGTGAAGATTTTCTTCTCCGGGCGCATACCAAGGGACACAGGCGGCTCTGCCGCCGTGTCATTTTTAACAAACACCAAAAAGGACCCGGAATCGATAATTCCGAGTCCTTTTGGGTGCAATAGCCCTTACAGGCGCAAGCCTATCAAGGGTGTCCCCTCGTTCCAAAGGGCACAGCCCTTTGGAACGAAGCGTAAGCTCTTTACGGCTCGAGGCGGTTCATATCACGCGGGAACATAGAAGCCTCGCGGATGTTGTTCAGCTTAAGCAGCTGCATGGTCAGTCGCTCCAGGCCAATGCCCAGACCGCCGTGCGGCGGCATGCCGTACTTGTGCAGCATGGTGAAGGACTCAAACAGCTCGGCGTTCATCTTGCGGGCCGCCAGCTTGTCCATCTGCTCCTGATAATCGTGGATACGCTGACCGCCGGTGGTGATCTCCAGGCCGCGGAACAGCAGGTCGAACGACAGCGCCAGCTTCGGATCCTCCGGGTCGTCCTTCGCGTAGAACGGGCGCTTTGCGGACGGGAAGTGAGTTACAAATACGAAATCAGAGTCGTGCTCCTCCTTTGCCCACTGGCACAGCAGCACTTCTTCGTCCGGGTTGAGGTCATAACGGTTCTTGGACTTGTGACCGAACTTCTCCTCCATGATCTGCTTGGCCTCGTGGAAGCGGATGGTCGGGATTTCCTTGATCTCCGGAACCTCGGCGTTCAGCATGGCGAGTTCCTCAGCGCAGTGCTCCTTAACGTAAGCCATAACAGACTTCAGCATGCCGGTCTCCATTGCCATTACATCGTACATGGAATCAATGTAGGCCATCTCGAAGTCCAGACCCATATACTCGTTCAGATGACGGGAGGTATTGTGACGCTCTGCACGGTAAACCGAGCCGATCTCGTATACACGGCCGAATGCACCGGCGAGGTACTGCTTGTGGAACTGCGGGGACTGTGCCAGATAAGCCGGGGTGCCGAAGTAATCCAGCTTGAACAGGTTTGCGCCGCCCTCAGCGCCTGCAACTACGATCTTCGGGGTGTGGATGTGGGTGAAGCCCTGCGACTGCATGTACTGTGCAAAGCCGTCAGCGATCGCGCCCTGTACGCGGAAGATCGCCTGCTTGCGCGGATGACGCAGCGTGATCGGGCGCAGCGGCAGATCAACATCGAGGGACAGACCCATATACTTCTTGCCGAGCGGTACCGGCAGCTGGTCGTACGGCTTGCCGAGGATGGACAGTGCGCTCAGAACGACCTCAACGCCGTGCTCTGCACGCGGCTCCTCACGAACGGTACCGGTAACCTCGAGTACCATTGCGTCCTTGACATCCGAGCGCTTGATGCCGCCGATCTCGTCACCCTGGAAGGTGCACTGGATCAGACCGCGCTCAACGCGCATTACAACAAAAGAAAAGTCAGACATATCGCGTACACGGTGAACCGTGCCGCGGAACGTGACCTCGCTGCCGACTGCTTCGCAGACGCGCTTTACGGTGTCAACGTACTGACCCGCTTCATGAATCATTTCCATAATATTACGCCTCTCTGTTTACAATTTTCAGATAGAGTTATTGTAGCATGGATTTACTGCCGTGACAAGGTTTTACCAGTGAAATCCACGCTGTTTTGACAATTTTTCTTATCGTTTCAGCCTGCGGAGCACCGCCTGTACTTCCTCGCGGCCCTCACCGCTGACGATAATGCACACCGCATAAACGCCTGCACCGACCACGACAGCCGCGCCAAGGCGAATGAGATTACCGACCGGCAGCAGCGTGCACGCAAAGGCCGCCGCGCCGCACAGCAGCGCCGAAACGATGATACGCACCAGACTGACCGGTGCCACGCGGAACAGAAACCGGCTGCGCACGCGCACGCAGGTGATGATAAAATAGGACGCAAATGCGACCACCGAACCGAGCGCACCGCCCGTAAATCCGAGGGTTTTGAGCAGAATGACACTCGAAACCACCTTGATAACTGCTGCGATCGCGCTGTTCTGCAGAACGTGTACGGTGGACTGCTCCAGCTCATACGCCTTGTTGGCGTACTCGGTCAGGCCCATGAACAGCATGGCAAGCGCGGTATAGGCGATGACCGGCGCACCGGCGGCATACTTCGCGGGGAACAGGAACCGGCTGAGCGGCAGCGCCACCGCAGTCAGACCTGCAACCGCAGGCACGGCGATCAGCAGATACAGCCGCACGCCCTGATCGAGCAGCGGCTTTGCTGCGGCTTTGCCGCCCTCACGCCAGCCGCGCAGCACGGCAGGATACACGCCGCGCATAATGCCGACCGAGATCATCGTGAACAGACCGCTCGCGATCGAGTTGTTATTCGAGTAGTATGCGTACAGAATGTTGCCGTAAAAGCCGACAACGAGGTATTTGTCGATCTGGTTGAGCAGCGCCACCGAAATGGAAACGCCCATCAGCGGTACGCCGTATTTGAGGAACCTGTTCAGCAGCGGCTTGGAGAAATATTTCAGCCGCACAACAACCGGCAGGCTGAGCGCAAACACCGCACCGATGGTGGCTACACCGTCCGCAATGGTATTGGCGAAGATAGCCGGGAACGGCGACGGATAATTCGACTTGCCGCCGACAAGCGCGAATGCAACCGCGAGCTTGAGCACCGCTGAGGTCAGCGACCACAGGATGGATGCTTTGACGCGGCCGAGCTGAATCAGCGCCGCATTGAGCACCTGAAACGCCGTGTAGGTGCAGAACATCAGCGCACCGCCCAGATAAACCGGACTCTGCGTCACAGCTGCCGTAATGCAGCAGCCGATGGCAACAAGCACGCACAATCCCACATAGATGGTAGAAACCGTGGAGAACAGGCCGCGTCCTTCATCGGCGCGGTACTCCTCACCTACATAACGGGTGGCGGAGTTCGCCATCCAGCCCGCGAGGATGAGGTAGAGCAGCTGTATCGTAGTGTTGGTCAGGTTGAACGCGCTGACCGCACCCTCCACAAAGATGTGGGAATACAGCGAGGAACACCCGATGACGAGCAGTCCCTCGACCACCTTGGCCGGCAGGAACAGCATCGCATCGCGCGTCATGGTATTTTTAGAGGACAAAAGAAAAACCCTCACTTTCCGTCAGATAAAATCAGTATACCATGTTCTGAGCAAAAAAACAAACTTCGTTTGCCAAAATACTGCCGAAAAAGACGACATTTACCGCGTCCGAGTTTTGCAATCCCCTTGTTTTCATGGTATACTGATTATACTTGTCAAGTGGAGGTATTTGACTTTGCGAATCATGCATGTAATGGGCGGCGGCGATGTAGGCGGCGCCAAGACCCAGATTATGAATACCGTGACCGGACTGAGCCGCAATAACGATGTGATGCTCATCTCGTTCCGCGCAGGTCCGTTTGCGGATGAAGCGCGCGAGCGCGGCATTGATGTGCGCGTGATCGAGCGGCACAATCCGTTCCGCGCGGCACGGACCATGCGCGATCTGGTAGATGCGTTCAAGCCCGATATAATTCACTGCCACGGCGGCCGTGCCAACCTGATGGGAGCCATGGTGCGCCGCAGCCGTCAGGTGCCGATCGTCACGACCGTGCACTCGGATTACCGGCTGGACTACCTCGGCAGTCCGCTCAAGCAGTACACGCTCGGCACGGCGAATGCCATTGCCCTGCGCTTTCTTGACTTCTATCAGCCGGTCGCGGACCGTATGGCACGCACGCTCATCGAGCGCGGCTTTGACCCGGAGCGCATTGTAAAAATCTACAACGGCATGGATTTTGACCGTCCGAAGGGCGAATTTGACCGTGTGGCCTATCTGCGGGACACCTACGGAGCCGAGATCGAGGACGGCGACGTGCTGTGCGGCATTGCCGCGCGTCTGACCGCCGTCAAGGATATTGCGACCACCATCCGCGGCTTTGCCGAGGCGCTGAAATCCGCGCCGCAGCTGCGCCTGTTCATCGCCGGCGACGGTGAGGACGAGGACATGCTCAAAAAGCTGTGCGACCAGCTCGGCGTGCGCGAGCGCGTGACATTCTGCGGCTGGGTATCGCCGGTCATGCCGTTCTTCCGTGCGATGGACATCAACCTGCTGTCCTCGGTGTCCGAAACCTTCCCGTACTCCATTCTCGAGGGCGTTTGTGCCGGCTGCGCGACCATCTGCTCGGATGTCGGCGGCATGCCCGAACTCATCGACACCGGCGAAAACGGCTATATCTTCCCGGTCGGGGACGATAAGCGGCTGGCGGAATATCTGGTCCGTCTGGGCAACGATGCCGAACTGCGGCAGAAATTTGCGGACGCGCTGTACGAAAAAGCCTCCCGTGATTTCTCGCGCGACAAAATGTGCGAACGTCAGATGGAAAACTACCGTCATCTGCTGGCACGGTTCCACCGTCCGAAAAACGAGCGTGAGAGCATTGTCATCTGCGGTGCTTACGGACGCGGCAACGCCGGTGACGATGCCATCCTCGAGGCCATTGTGCAGGAGATGCGCCAGCTCGATCCCGAACGCACCATCTGCGTTATGTCGCGCAGACCGAAGGAAACGCGCCTGATCTACCGCACGAACGCCATCTATACCTTTAATGTGTTCTCCGTCCTGCGCAAGTTCCGCCATGCCGCGCTGTATATCAACGGCGGCGGCTCGCTCATGCAGGATGTTACGTCCACCCGCTCGATCTGGTACTACTGCTACACGCTGTACGCCGCCAAAAAGCGCGGCTGCAAGGTAATGATGTACGGCTGCGGCATCGGTCCGATCAACCGTCCGGGCAACCGCCGGATGGCCGCCAGGACCATTGACGCATCGGTTGACCGCATCACGCTGCGCGATGACAATTCCCGCGCACTGCTTGCCGAAATGGGCGTTACCCGGCCGGATATCCGTGTTTCCGCCGACCCAACCATCATTCTGACGCCGGCGCCGCGTGAAATCGTCAATATCGCCCTCGAGCAGAGCGGCATTGACCCGAACGGAAAGTATATCGGCTTCGGTCTGCGCAACTGGAAGGGCCTGGACACGGCTCTGCCCGAAATCGCGGCTGCAGCCAACTATGCCTACGAAAAGCACGGTCTGACGCCTGTTTTCGTACCCATCGAGTTCCCGAGCGACCTCATGCCCGCAGAACGTGTCGGCGCACTGCTTCACTGTCCGTGGCACGCCGTGCGTACCCGACAGCCCATCGAGGTCACCATCGGCATCCTCTCCCGCATGAAAACCGTGGTTGGCATCCGACTGCATTCGCTGATGTTCTCCGCCGGTCAGGGCGTTCCGGTCGTCGGCATGAGCTACGATATCAAGGTGGACGGCTTTCTGAAATATATCGGCAGCCGCACCTGCCTGCAGCTTTCGTCCGTCAAGGCGGAGCCGCTGTGCCGCCTCATTGACGAGTGCGTCTCCGGTGCGCTCGATAACGAGGTGCACCGCACCGCGGAAATGCTGAGAGAAAGAGAATCCGAGAATGTGAAGGGTGCAGCGAAGCTGCTGAACATTTCCGAAAACTAAACCGTAGGGCGGGGTGCCCTACGATATATGATAAATATGATAAAACAATCCACTAAAGGGGTTATATAGATATGAAGAACCACATCGTCTGTCTTTCGACAACGAACTACCATCCTCTGCCGACGCGCAAGCAGAACGTGATGAGCCGTCTGCGCAACAGCGAAATCCTGTATTTTGATCCTCCGGTGTCCATGATCGCACCGCTCAAGGACAAAAAAGCCTCCTCATATATCGAAAAGTACAAGCAGCCCGGCGAAAAAGTCGAGGGACACGAAAACATCACTGTGTACGCACTGCCGCCGGTACTGCCGTTTTTCAACAAGTTCCGCTGGATCAACAAAATCAACCAGAAGCGGCAGGCGGCGTTCATCCGCGAAAAGATGCGCGAGCACGGCTTCGGCGACGAGACCGTACTGTGGTGCTACTCGCCATCCTCGTGCGACATTGTGGAGCACCTGCCGCACTCCAAGCTGGTATACGACTGTGTAGACCGTCATTCCGCATACAAGGGCCACATCAATCCCAAGGTTGTGGACAAGATGGAATGCGATCTGGCCAAGCCTGCCGATCAGGTATTCGCAACCGCAGTCGGACTGGCAGAGACACTGGAAAAGATCAACCCGACCACCCAGATGATCCCGAACGGCGCGGCTTACGAGATTTTCTCGCGTGTACAGACCGAGAAGGACACCCTTCCCTGCCCGGAGGACATGAAGGATCTGCCGCATCCGATCTACGGCTTTGTCGGCATGCTGCAGGAGTGCATCGACTATGCACTGATCGAAAAGCTGGCGAAGAGCCGTCCGAACGCGACGATTTTCCTGATCGGACGCACGCTGCCGGGTGTTGACCTGACCAACCTCAAGCAGTACCCGAACATTGTATTCCACGGTCTGGTGCCGCAGCCCGAGCTGCCCGCATATCTGGCGCAGATGGACGTCTGCCTGAACGTATTCCGTGCCGGTGCGCTCTCCAAGGACGTTTCGCCGCTCAAGTTCTACGAATATCTGGCAACCGGCAAGCCGATCGTTTCCACGCGCGAGCCGCTGCAGGTCGAGGATTTCAAGGATGTGGTCTACATTGCCCGCAATCCCGAGATGTTCCTGCCGCTGTGTGATGCCGCTGCCAAGGAAAAACGTCCGGCATGGACGGAAAAACGCCTTGCCTACGGCGCGCAGTGCTCGTGGACCGAGCGCGTGCACCAGATGGAAGAGGTGCTTTATAAAAAGGGCGTTCTGCACGAAAGTGCAGAGGAGTAAAATTTATCTTTGGGCATTTACACAAATCCCGAAAAAAGCGGGTAAAATACTTGCATTAACAAGTTAAATTAGCTAAAATAAATATGTATCGTCACCGTTGGTTTTAAGAAAGAGGTGTACACATGACCGGCAGCGTATTTTTGAACCAGACTGCAGCTGAACAGTTTTTTGTTCTCGGGCATTCGTGCATTCTCTCGGGCATCGGTGCACATAAATGAGCGATTATAGGGCACGGGTATACCCGTGCCCTCATTTGTTTTTGTAGGAGGAATAACAAATGAAAAAAGTTCTCGTTGTCATGGGATCCGACAGTGATCTCAAGGTAATGGAAAAGTGTGTTGACCGTCTGAAATCGTTCGATATTCCGACTGAGGTCCGCATCTGCTCCGCGCACCGCACCCCGGCAGCTGCCGAGCAGCTAGCGAAGAACGCGGCAGCCGAAGGCTTCGGCGTTATCATCGCGGCAGCAGGCAAGGCCGCACACCTCGGCGGTGTACTGGCGGCTTACACCACGCTTCCGGTAATCGGCGTGCCGATGGCCACCAGCGTGATGGGCGGCATGGACAGCCTGCTCTCCATCGTGCAGATGCCCAAGGGTATTCCGGTGGCAACCGTTGCGATCGACGGCGCAGACAACGCCGCCATCCTCGCAGCACAGATGATCGCCCTGTCGGATGACGCGCTGGCACAGAAGCTCGCGCAGTTCAAGGCCGATATGGCAGCGGAAGTTACCGCAAAGGACGAAAAGGTTCGCGCTCAGTTCGCGTAATCTATATAGAGCAATACCGCATCCCCGCAAGGTAAAGGCATTGGGGCCGCTCCCATTGGCAGCTTCGATGTACAACCTGCAAACAACATTGTTTCAAATTAACACTACTTATACAAATGGAGGAATTGGACATGGAAAAGAAAGAACAGCTGTACGAAGGCAAGGCTAAGAAGGTATTCGCTACCGACGATGCAAATCTCGTAATCGTTGACTACAAGGACGATGCAACCGCATTCAACGGTGAGAAGAAGGGCACCATCACCGGCAAGGGCGTGATCAACAACGTAATGAGCAATCACATGTTCCAGCTGCTCGAGCAGCAGGGCGTGCCGACCCACTTTGTTGAGCAGCTCTCCGAGCGCGAGACCCTGGTAAAGAAGGTCTCTATTGTTCCGCTGGAGGTCATCATCCGCAATATTTCCGCCGGTTCCTTTGCAAAGCGTTTCGGCGTGGAAGAGGGCATCGTATTCGACGAGCCGACCATCGAGTTCTCCTACAAAAACGATGAGCTTGGCGACCCGCTCATGAACGCTTACCACGCGATCGCACTGAAGGCTGCTACCCGTGAGGAGATCGAGACCATCAAGGCAATGGCCTTCAAGGTAAACGAGGTTATGAAGCAGTACTTCGATACCCTGAACGTCATCCTCGTTGACTTTAAGCTCGAGTTCGGCAAGACTGCGGACGGCAAGATCGTTCTCGCAGACGAAATCTCTCCGGATACCTGCCGCCTGTGGGACAAGACCACCAAGGAGAAGCTGGACAAGGACCGCTTCCGTCGTGACATGGGCGGTGTCGAGGAGGCATATCAGGAGATCATGAAGCGCGTTATGGGCAAGTAAGCCCATCCGCAAGGCAAGATTCGGACAAGAAAAGGCTGAAGAATGAAATATCGTATTTTAAGAAAAAGCAGCACTCCGTTTGACAAGGTGCATGAGGAGTGCGGTGTATTCGGTATCGCAGCGCCGGAAGGCAAGGAGATTTCCGCCGCGCACGACGCGTATACTGCACTGTTTGCTCTCCAGCACCGCGGTCAGGAGGCTGCCGGTATCGCCGTAAACAAAAACGGCGTGATCCACTGCCATAAGGACACCGGTCTGGTCAGCGCCGTGTTCAATCAGGACATCCTGGACAACATGCCCGGCTCGATGGCCATCGGTCATGTGCGCTCCTCCCCCC